>JAOTWT010000612.1 GCA_029862725.1 Acidobacteriota bacterium
TCGGATGATATCGTCCTGTGAATCAGGGTCGCATTCTCGGTTGTGTTTTGCCTCGGAAGCGCGATTGTGTCCGTCATGTCCGAATTCATCGAATTTCCATTGGCACGCTCTGCCTCGAGACGGAGCATTCGCAGATCCGAAGCCAGTTCGGTTACCCTTCGATACCTTTCTGAAGGATCCTTGCGAAGACACTTTCTGATTATTTCATCGAGCCGCGGAGTGATCCCTTCAAGCGGTTTCGGCTCCGAATGGATCAGCGCCGCAAGCTGATCGCTTATCGACTCTCCGTCAAAGGGTGTAACGCCCGTGATCATTTCATAGAGGACAACTCCAAGGCTCCAAATATCCGTCCGGCCGTCTGTTTCCTTCCCTCGTGCTTGTTCCGGGGACATATAGCGGACGCTCCCGATAACAAGGCCGGGCTGAGTCTCGACCAAAAGGTGCTCGTCTCCGGACTTTTCGCCCGATGCGACAAGCGGTTTTGCAAGTCCAAAATCCAGGATCTTGACGATACCGTCTTTCCGAACCATTATGTTTTCGGGCTTAACATCGCGATGGATGATCTGCGCTTCATGCGCGACGGCGAGCGCATCGGCTACCTGTTCGGCGATAACTATGGCCGCCCGCAAATCCAGACTCCCGCTCTCAATCTTCCCCCTGACCGTTTCCCCGTCGACAAACTCTGTCGCTATAAAGAGATGTCGCCCGGATTCTACAATTTCATGGATCGTAATTATCCCGGGGTGGTTCAAACCCGAGACCGATCGAGCCTCGTAAAGAAATCGTTTGACGCGGTCTTCATCGAGACAGAATTCCGGACGGAGAATTTTCAAAGCGACATCGCGGCCAAGTTGGGTGTCCTTTGCGAGATAGACTTCACCCATACCGCCCGCACCAACCATTCCGGCAATTTCGTACCTTCCTATATTCTCACCTACCAACATAGAGATCCTGGTCTTTCCCGTTCTCAATACTTAAACGCTACCGGTCGTCCAAAAGTTTTGTGAAGATTCGGCACAAAACAAAAACCGGCCGCGATGCTTATAACTAAAAAACACCGCGGCCCGACAAAATGAGACAATGCTTGACTTAACTTCTAACTGCCTTCGCGTTTTGGAAACTGTAATACTCCGCCGCGATCGGTTGATTTCGCCCGCAGTTTGTTTTCAACCGCGGCCTTTACGAGGCCTGAAGATGTATCAGCGTCCTTTCCAAAAGTCGCGCTCCCGTAGTTCAGGCGAATCTGCCGGCGGATGCCGTCTGCGATTTCGAACGGCGTCGACTCAAATGCCTCTGCGATTCGTGTCTGTATGTTTTCCGAGGCACCGCTTTCGGCCGTTGGCAGAATCAACAGGAACTCGTCTCCTTTTGTTCGCGCGAGAAAATCCATTTTTCGGAGCTGTTCCCGGATCAACCCGCCGGCAAAGGCGAGCAGTCTGTCTCCGGCGGAATGCCCAAACTTTTGATTGATCTCGTCAAATGCATTTATGTCGACCGCAAGAACCGTCAATGACCTGAGATCGCCAAACCTCTGAGCCTCAGCGACCTGGTTTTCAAGTATCAAGTAAAACGCACGTTCATTCGGCAGGTTTGTCAGATTGTCGCTAAGCGCATTGGCAAGGGTTGATGCAAAAGAAAGCGTGCCGCCCAGTATGGGCTCAATTCGCGATGCAATCATCTGCAGTGTATCTTCGTTCGGAATCAGAGAACTGTCCTGGCTGCTGATCGAATACGCCGCAACAGTCATGTCCCCACGAGTGAGGGGCACCGCCACGCAATGCATCCCTTCGAATTCACCCCTTTCAATCTGCTTAGCGACCAACGCCTTGACCGCAAGTTCCTTGACGAGGCTCAATCTGCCTGCCGACTCGCGCACTACGTTTGACGTTCGGGATCCGATTTTGCGCAATTCCGACCCTTCGCCCGAGAGAAAGAACTCCACCGCCGAATTCTTCAAAACCCCCTCAAGTCGAGCCGCAACAAGACGCAGCATCTCCGCCGGTTCCATCGATGCCGAAAAGAAGACGGCGGCCTCATCCAATATCGACAAC
>JAOTWT010000611.1 GCA_029862725.1 Acidobacteriota bacterium
GTAGGAATTGGCGATCTCATTTACGGCGAGCGCAAATTTCGAACCGGCGACGACAGCGTCCCGGCGTCCTTTCATAGGGGTCGTCCCGGCATGATTGGCAAATCCCTCGATCTTTACATCCCACCATTCGATCCCGACGATCCCCTCGACGATCCCGATATTGAGTTTTTCGGTCTCGAGGATCCCGCCCTGTTCGATATGGAGCTCGAGAAACGCTGCGATGTCGCCGCGTTTTCTTTTTATCTCGCCGAGCCTTTCCGGATCGCCGCCGAGAAACCGTATCCCTTCGGCGAGGGTTTTCCCGCTGTGGGACTTTACCCTGAGCGCTTCGGGCCCGAGTTTTCCAACCATCGCACGGCTGCCCGTAAGCCCGCCTTCCTCATCGGAAAATACCACGACCTCGAGCGGATATGTGGTCGCGATCTTGTTTTCATTCAGGACCTCGATCACCTCGAGCGCCGCGACGCAGCCGACGATCCCGTCATACGCCCCGCCGTTCGGTACGGTGTCGAGATGCGAACCGAACATGATCGGCGACCGCGTGTTTTCCTTCCCGTCGCGGCGCCCGATGATATTCCCCGCAAAATCGATATGGACCTTGAGACCCGCGGCCTGCATCAGCGAGATGAAATACTCGCGAGCCTCGAGATCGGGATCGCTAAACGCGACCCTTTGCGACCCGGTCTCGCTCGCCCCGAATTCCGCCAACTTCTTGATCCGCGCCTCCATCCGCCCCGCATCGGCCCCGGATCCGTAGGCAATTGAAGCGGAGCAAAAGAGGAACACCAGGCAAATGGCGATGTATTGCATCCCGGGATAATAACTTTGGTATGTCATGCCGGGATTATAGCTTAAGACCGACTTTGCACGACTCTTTTTCAAACCTGGGATCTGGAACTTGAAACCTGGAATGTGAAACCTGGAACGTGAAACCTGGAACTGCTTGAAGCGGTCAACGGTCGTTGCAATGTTCAGGGATTCCGCCTCAGTACCCGGTAGTCAGTAATGAAATTGGCCTAAAGGTCTGTATTTCCGCAATACGGGCGAAGCCGCGCAAAATCCCCCACTAGCCACGCGAAATTCTCCGGTTCGATCTGTCTCAATAAAGATTAGTTGAATAGAATCAACGGTTTGCAGAGTGGCATGGGCTTTGCTCCAAGTCACTTAAACGGTCCGCGTGAGGGGCAGGTGTGAATTTTCCTGTTGCGGCTTTTTTGTAAACGAACGCCCGCCAAAAGGGCGAAAAGGAGATATGAAATGAGGAAGAGTTTATTTTTATGCGGGTTGCTGCTAATTGCGCTTTCAGGAATGCGTGTCTTGGGTAAATACCCGGAAAATAAGTTGGAGCCGCAAACCTATTCACCGGGGATAATGTTCAGCACGCTGCTGGAAAACGTCAATGTAAATGCCAGAGGAGGCTACTTTAAGCTCGGAAATCAGATGCAGAATGTCTTTGTTCCAGACGGTTCAACGGGGAGGGCGGTTTTATCAAGGGCGAACGGAACCGAGTTCTGCCACTGGAAATGGGACCTCGATACGTTTGGATTGAGGCCTCCGTATAAGCTTTTCTCGTTCAAAAACCCTCTCAATCCCGATGGGTCCAATTTTGACTACAGCAATATGAAATTGACGCAGCCGGGCAAATACGTAATGGATTTTTACATCGGCGAAAAGCGATTTTACACCTTTGATTTCAGCGTCAGAACGGTCGAACCGGCTAATCCGTTCGATGGGGCAACCCTTTATCTTACAGATGGTCCTTGGAATGACTGGGGATACCTGTTTTACCCCGATGCCGATCCGTCGCAAAACCTGATCTGGAAAGTATGGCTGCGCGAAGCGACCCACACCAGGGCTTCACATAAAGTGCGGGTCGAGATCGTCCGGGACAAGGATAAGAAACTGATCTGCCAGAGCAGGGAAAACACGTCATACAGCTTCCGGAATGACTGGGTCAGGTACAGCTTCGACATGGTGAATCCCCCGGTCAAGACGAGCGGCGGCGCGTACTTTAAAGCGAAAGATCTTTTGGCTGTTGATGGCGGATACAC
>JAOTWT010000614.1 GCA_029862725.1 Acidobacteriota bacterium
GTTCGAAGCGATATCCGCGTTACCAGCTCTTCCTTTTTCCCCGTTGGTGTTGCTGTTATCTCCTTCCATGCCTTCCACTGTCAGGTTCTTCTCATATGTCCGCGACGAAAGAAGAAGATCGTTCTTCAGAGGGATCGCCGCCTGACTGGGCTGATTTCGGACACCGTCGTAAATCCTTATTTGTTTGTCGAAAGCCACCGCGACCTTTGCCGAATCGGGCGACCAAACAGGATGAACCGGCGTTGCCAGATCATCGAGGCGCCTCTCTCTCCCGTTTTTTTCAATCAGGCGAGGTCGACCACGAGGCACAAATACCTGCCCGTTCTCTTTCGCCCGCGTCTCAAAAAATTGCCACTCGGTATGAATCGCGGCGAGAGCCGCCAATGCCCCACCGTCGGGCGCCCACACAAAGTAGAAATACATAAGTCCCTCGACTTTCGTGAGGGGCTTTACATCGCCGCCGTCTGTGTTGCAAATATAAATCTGTTCAGTCCGGAAAGTTATGACATCCCTTGACGCCTCGACACCCGCAGTCGTTTCGGCGTCGTCCGTGGCCGCCGGTTCTTCGGCAGCCGGGGATTCCTCGCCGTCTCTTGAAACCACTTCAGGAGTGGCATCGGGCTTGGCTGATGAGTCCTTCGGACTACCGTTTATCGCGTTCTGATCGATCCCGCGGGTCTTTGCCACAAATGCGACGTTATTTCCGTCTGGCGACCAAACGATCGTGTCGGGAAACTGCAACGCCATTTCCTCATGTGTGATCTTGCGAAGGAGCTTCCCGTCCTTGGAATACATGTCCAGACGAAAATCGGATATTACGTCGTCGCCCCTGCGGAAAACCGCAAGAATGCGTTCCCCCGACGGTGAAGCGATCGTCCGGTCGAGAATTTCCCGGACGCGGTTTGTATCGAAATCGAGTTGAACCGCCTCATTGCGCTCGACCCTCGAACCACCGTTCAAAAACTTTGGATCGGGAGCCGGAACATCGGCTTCATAGCGATAGCTGAGCCTCTCAGCCGAGACATCCTTTAACGCAACCGCAACCACCGCGGGATCCGCCAATGGCCCTTTGGCGCATGCAGATAGGAGCACAGCCGCCGCAACAAAGATAAACAAAGTTGATTTACAAAAACTCATAGATTCTAATTCCGCGTACCTATATTTCCTTTTGCTCGCTCTGGCGCGGTCTTAGTCGAGGTCTTCCAGAAAATAATCCTTGTAGAGTCGCCTCTGCGAATCGTCTGGCTCGGGGACCGGCATGATCGCATAGCCCGAGGCCGGTGTCTTGCCAAGCCCGACCTCTAATTCATGGATCTTCCTGTGCCGGAAGATCGTCATCTCTACCTTGTCCCCAGCTTTTTTCTCATTCAGGAAAAACGTGAGCCGGTCCGTGTTCGAAACCTGATATCCGTCGACGGCGATGATCAGGTCGTCACTGTTCAAGCCCGCCTCATATGCGGGCGTGCCAACGGGAATCGACGAGATCGAGACGCCGCCGGTGCCGTTTGAGAGGTTTGCCCCGAAATAGGCATTATCGCTTTCCGGACGGAGCGTCACCATTCGCAAGCCAAATGGTCGAAGCAGATCGTCATACGCAATTTCCTCGCGGCCGCGGACGTACTTGGAGAAGAATCCGTCAAGGCTCTTGCCCGCCATCAACTCGCACGCGTTCTGGTAGTCCCTGGCGGTGTAGGTCTTGCCTTTCTTGTAGTTTTCGGCATAAAGATAACGCATCACATCGTCCAGCGACTTCGCACCGTCGGAGCCGGCACGAATCTGTAGATCGAGAAGGAAATTGACCAGTTCTCCCTTGCTGTAATAAGAAATTTGGTTGTTGATCGCATTTTCATCGGGCCGGTAGGCCTTGATCCAGGCGTCAAAACTCGCTTCTTCGAGGCTGGTCTGGAATCTCCCGGGCCGTCCGGCCAAGGATTCGGCGATCGAGGCAAAATTCCGTAATACCGCTTTGGCGTCGACGATATCCGCGCGGCGCTTCAGCAGCCACTCGTAATAAGACGTGGCACCCTCTGCAACCCACAACAATTT
>JAOTWT010000166.1 GCA_029862725.1 Acidobacteriota bacterium
GAAGGGTTCTTCCTCAAACCCGACCAGGCTTGCAGTGATCACCGCCGGAAACTGGTTTCGGGTCGTGTTGTAATCGGTGACAACCTTGTTGTAGTCGATACGCGACACGTTGATGCGGTTTTCCGTTCCCACCAGTTCATCCTGCAATTTCAAAAAATTCTCGTTCGAACGAAGCACCGGGTAGTTCTCCTGCAGCACCAGCAGACGCCCTATCGTACCGCCAAAGCTGTTGTTGGCCTCCAGGATCGCCTGTTTCTGCTCGGGCGTTTTGGCACCGTCGTCACCCTTCGGCGCGTCTTTGACCGCGTTAAGCAATCTCGAACGGGCATCGGCGATCTGGCCGAAGACCTCCTGTTCCTGGACACCGGCAGTTTGCGCCGCCTTCACCAGATTCGGTATCAGATCCGCACGCCTCTGAAGTTGTGCTTCCACGTTGGCCCACTTTCCACGAACATTCTGCTGTTTTTCGGTCAGTTCGTTATAACTGCAGCCGCTGAGGCCAAATGCGATAACAAACGCCAAAGTCAATAAAGCCGTTCTTTTCATTTTGTTCTCCCTCGTTCTAAAGCAACTTCGGCGCGCGTGCCGCGGTCGCGTAACTCTGCTATTCACCGATTTCATTTACCGCACTTATGACACGTTCGATCTGTATCAGGTAATCGGCAAACACATCATTTGCCGCCTTCTCGCTCATTTGTTCCGAACCGATATTTTTACGAATATCAAAGATTATTTCAAACGGCTCGCCGTGAAGATGGAGCTCGGCGACCAACTCGCGCACGATATCGAGTTTCTTGATCGGCGGAACTTTTCCGATCAATAGCAGAACCGCCCGGAAGTCAGCAGAAAAACTCGTCAGGCTGTCGGCCATCAGATCACAAAGCCTCTGAACAGAGGTCGAGGCGTGGACATAGCGGCGTCGCAGTTTCAGAAGATTGCTGCGGAGTTCGAATTCCGTCTGATGGCGGAGATAACGGTCCGATATGTGGATACCCTCAAACGGATCCCTGCCGTAAAGGACTTTTCTGGCATGCTCCATAAAGTGAAACTCGATCGGGAACACATCACCGGCATTTTCCATTTCATCGGCCGTAAAATAAACGGGCACCGGATGCCCGAGACGATTCCATTCACGCAAACAGGCGTGGGCGTTTCGCAGATCGATCGGCGCGATCTTCTCAAGTACGATCAGGACATTGTAATCGGACTCGTGTCGAACGAAATCGCCGGCCGCCGCGGAACCGTACAAGACCACTGAAACCAGGTTGTCCCCGTGGGTCTCTTTCAGGTCATCAACAAAGTCTGCAAAGTGTTCGTTCATAATGTCCTACCAACTGCCGCCGGAACCTCCTCCGCCAAAACTGCCTCCGCCGCCAAATCCACCCCAGCTGCCCCCGCCGCCCGAACTTCCGCCCCAACTGCTCGACGAACTGCTGCCGGAACCTCCGCCCGTGAGCGCGCCGATTACGAGCCCGCCCGCGATATCTATCAGGACGTCGCTTGCCGTGACCTCGTCGCGACGGTGCTTGCCGGAGCCTCCGCCGCCTCCGTTCTTGTTAGCGTTTTGTACCGACCAGACGATGAATATCACAAATCCGATTATACCCGCGAGGCAGCAAATTATGTCGCCCAGGTCGAGCCCGCCTGACTCGTAATCGCCCGCATCAGTTTCTTCCTCTTCATAAGGGTTCGTCACGCCGGCTTGCTTAGCCTCGATCGTCTCGATATAGGCGTTTATTGTGTCTTCGATGCCTTTGCCGTAGTTTCCCTTCTTAAACTCGGGAACCAGATATCTTCTCTGGAGAGATCCCACGAGGCCATCCGGAAGCTCGTCCTCGAGATCATAACCGACCTGCGTAAAATACTTGCGGTCGTTGATCGCGACCAACAAAAGCGCCCCCGGGTCTTCCTCCGCTTTGAATCCGATACCCCAGCCCCGGGCGACCGCGAGTGAGTAATCCGCGATCTCAATTCCGTCTGTGGAATCTATGACAGCCACCACAAGAGCCACTTTCGGATTCGACGACTCTGAAAACTCTAGAATCCGCTGTTCGATTCTTTTCTCGGTAGTCTCATCGATGACCCCGGCATAGTCCATCACCGGGCTTACAGGTTTGGGAAGCGGCGAGGTGTCGATATCAAACGTATCCGCGGTTTGGCCGACGGCAAGACTGGTCAGGCCAAAAAGGCAGACGATCATTAAGACGAAAGCTCTTAATAGGTTTGAATGTGCCCGGTTGTTCATTTATTGCCGAAAGTTTATACGTTCTTTGAAGGTAATGTGTTTCCGTTCATTTTTAACCGCCCGTCACGGCATGAAGCAGATAGTGGAGGCCAAAAAACAATGCGACTCCGGCGAAAACTGACAAGGAGACCAGCGGATTGCGGCCGGCGTGGTGATTTACTTCCGGTATCAAATCGCTCGCGGCGACGTAAAGTGTGACGCCCCCGGCGAGAGGCAGCGCATAGGCAACGGCGGAATTCAGGTTGGCCCCAAGAAAATAAAAACCAATGACACCGGCCAATGTCACGGCCCCTACGATCGAGGTCGCCATCAAGACGTCTCTAAAGCCCTTGTCGGCGGCGAGGATCATCGATGCGATCGTGAATCCCTCGGGGAACTTGTGCAGGAACACCGCCAGGAACATCAGAAGACCGAGTTTCGCGTCGACCTGGTTTGCCGCTGATATCGACACACCATCAAAGAAAGCGTGAATCAAAAGACCACCGATTGCGGTGTAGGCCGACGAGGTGCTCAGTTTATGGTCCGGGTGCACCTCTTCACCCAGGTGAAAATGAGGCGCGATGGTGTGTTCGAAGAACTGGGTCAGTAAATATCCACCAAGCAGAAGGAACATCGGCCAGAATAGCGCCTCGGGAATTTCCTGGGTCGTGCCGGCCGTCCACAACCCGATCGTTTTCGGAAGTATCTCGACGAATGTAATCGCGAGCATAAAGCCCGCCCCTAGGGAGAGTATGTACTTGAGAAGCTTTTTATAGTGCTTGTATATGCCGGTCGGGAAAAGTACGTAGCCGCCGAGGATTGTGGCGGATGCCGTTACGATTCCGTAAAGCAACAAATATAAAAAAGAAGGCTCCATTTGAATTCCAAACACGCGTGTTGACCAAAGCATTATACATTGCCACACACGGTTCAATATGCGAAGCGCCGCGAAGTTGAGAATTCCTTAAGCACTTGAATAATGCAATTCTCGGAATTTGTCTTGACACGATGCGCACAATGAGCGTAGAATCCAGAACATTAAGTGGTTACAGGCTCTTAGAGCCAATTTGAAAGAAGTACTTCTTCCAGAAAAAGTGTTTAAGTTGAGACGGTCTTAAGCACTTGTCCTCCTCAAAAATTGAAAAAAACGCTCTGAAAAGAAGCGAGATTCGAGCAAGTCAAAGGCAGCGGATACTGTCAAGCTTCGTCAGGACGCTATTCACAACATCAAATTCGTAATTTTTAGTTCTTTGAATTGTAAGGCTGAAAACCCGCATGTCCCCGTTTTGCTTGAACAAAGTGTCGAGATGCTCGAAGTATCGAGCGGAGGCACCTATGTTGATGCAACGCTCGGATATGGCGGTCACACGGAAGCGATACTTGCTGCCAATCATAAGGCATCAGTTATCTCATTCGACCGCGACCCGGCTGCAATAGAGGCTGCCGGCGAACGGCTGAGCGGCTACGAAGATCGCGTGATACTCGTCCACGCAAACTTTTCGGACCTCAAGTCCGAACTCGAGGTGCTGGGAGTCGGGGCAATCGACGGTCTGATAGCGGATCTTGGAGTCTCATCCATGCAGCTGGACAGCGAGGAAAGAGGGTTTAGTTTTCGTTTCGACGCCCCGCTCGACATGCGGATGGATCCGGATTCGGATACCGAAAGCGCCGCCGAAGTGCTTTCACGCTTATCCGAGACCGAAATTGCGAACGTGATTTACGAGTTCGGTGAAGAGCGGTTTTCGAGAAGAATCGCCCGGCGAATCGTGAAGGCACGCGAAAGCGGGGAACCCATAGAGACGACCACGCAGCTCGCGGAGATCGTACGCCGTTCGGTCCCGAAAAGGAAAAACGAACGGGTTCATCCGGCGACCAAGACGTTCCAGGCTCTCCGCATTTATGTCAACGGCGAGCTCGACATACTCGAAGATTTTGTCCGCGACACGGTTGATCTCCTGAAACCAGGGGGAAGAATGGCGGTAATAACATTTCATTCGCTCGAAGACAGGATAATCAAGCGGACATTTCAGAACCTTGCAGGAAGGTGTTTCTGCCCGCGCGGATTTCCCGAATGCGTTTGCGGCTCTTCAAAAAGGATTGAGATCCTGACGCGCAAGCCCGTAATCCCTTCGGATCCCGAACAACAGGCCAACCCCAGGTCGAGAAGCGCAAAGCTTCGCTCACTCAGGAAATTAGACCTGACCCAGAAATATGAGAAGTAAAAGAAAAATCGTAAATAAGCATTCAAGAGTGCGTCGGGAACGCGATCCGGTGCCCTGGAAATACTGCATTCTAACGCTCGTCTGCGGATTGCTTCTTGTGGCCGGCTTTTTTGCCGCGGCCAAACAGCATTTTTCTGCTGTCGGTATCGCCATGGAAAATGCCGACCTGAGAGTTAAGATCGCGAAGCTGAAGGATGAGAAACGGCGCCTGACTTTATCCCGCGAAAGGGCTTCGAGCCCCTCACGAATCAGCCTTGCGGCGAAGAAGATCGGATTTAGCACCGTGCCAAGACCAATCATTGCAAGTACCTCGACGAACGAAAACGCGACGCCAGGGGCTGTCCTCGAACCGCCGGTGCGAAGCCTTGCGGCAGTAAGGGTCGACGACCTGGAGCAACCTTCAAAAACATCAAATCAGAATAGCCCGGCTAAAGGTATTAAAACCCCTTTAAAGAAAGCAGCTGACAAAAGGGCGATTTCCGGCAGCGAGGTAGCTTCTCTGAACGGGAGTGAGTTCATAAAGGGCGTCAGGGAATAATATGGCCGCGAGAAGGAAATCCGCGAAAACTAAAACCGGCATGCAGACGGCCTTTGTCAGGTTTATGCTGGTCGTCGCATTTTTCATCTTTTGGATGGGTGCAGTCAGCGTGCGCCTGGTCCATTTGCAGGTCAACGAACACAGTAAATGGAGCAAAAAGGCGTCTTCGCAAAGACAGGACAGTATAGTCACAAAAACGCTGCGCGGGACCGTCTATGATCGGAACGGCAACACGCTCGCGATGAGTGTCAGGGTCAAATCCCTCTCTGCTGACCCCGGCATGATCGAAAACCTTGCCGAGGTGTCCCAGAGGCTTGGCAGGATTCTCGGTAAGAAAGCGAGCGATATTGCCGCCGCGATAGAGGAAGGAAAAGCCGGAGACCGAAGGTTTGTTTGGCTTGCGAGGGAGATCGACGACGAAAAAGTGGTCGAAATCCGCGAAAAGCTTTTTGAGACCGAAGATGAAACCGGCGAGACGCTGGGGCGGGGGCTCTTTTGGGTCGGCGAACAGAAGCGCGATTATCCGCATGGCACATTGGCGGCACATGTGATCGGTTTTAGCAATGCCGACGATATCGGACAGGCGGGAATCGAAAAGTCGCAGGAGGAATACCTGAAGGCTGAAAAGCTGCGGATGGTCCGTCAGCGCGACCGCCAAGGGCGGATTTTTTCGGAAATCGAACTCGAAAAGAATCCGGCCAAGGATGTGGTGGTCACGATCAGCAAGGAGATCCAGCATATCGCCGAACGCGCACTGCTCAAAGGAATCAAGGCGACGCGCGCGAAATCCGGAAAGGCAATCGTACTCGATCCCAAGACCGGCGAAATCCTGGCCATGGCGAACTATCCGACGTTTGATCCGGCCGAATTCCGCAAACTAAAACCAGGGATCTGGAGGAATCGTTCGATCCAGGACCAATACGCGCCCGGGTCCGTCTTTAAGCTCGTGACCTATGGTGCCGCTCTCGAGGAAGGATTAATTCGACCGCAAGGCGAGATCGAATGCGGGGACGGGGCAATTACCGTCGGAGGCTACACATTTCGCGATTCGCACCCCGTTGGGACCGTTTCGTATACCAAAGCAATGGCCCAATCGAGTAACGTTGGAGCGATAAAAACAGGCCTTAAGATCGGGTCCGAAAAATACTACGATTACGCCCGGCATTTTGGGTTTGGGCAAAAAACAGGTATCGGCCTTCCATCGGAAGCGACCGGGGTTTTGCGAACGCCGGACAAATGGGAAGGTACCGATCTCGCCTCAATGTCGATCGGATATGGAATTGATGTAACCGCTTTGCAAACCGCTATCGCTTTTGCGACCATCGCAAACGACGGTGTGATGGTTAAGCCGCAGATCGTCCGGGAGATTCAGCAAAACGGGAATGCAGTCGAGAGATCCAAGCCCGAATCCAGGCGTATCGTAAAGACAGAAACGGCGCGGGCTTTAAAAACGATGCTTCGGGAAGTAGTTGCCAACGGCACTGCAAAACAAGCCCGCCTTAATGGCTACAGCTCGGCTGGCAAGACCGGAACGGCGTGGAAATATGATCGCGAGAGCGGCGGGATAAATGATGAAAAGTATGTTTCGTCGTTTGTGGGTTTTGCACCTGTCGACAACCCGGCGGTGGTAATTGCGGTCGTTGTGGAAGAACCGAGGGGAGCATTTCGAAATGGCGGAGACGTTTCCGCACCTGTATTTCGCGAAATTGCCGAAAGTATCCTGCCGGAACTGAAAATTGCACCGGACGCA
>JAOTWT010000092.1 GCA_029862725.1 Acidobacteriota bacterium
GCCTCCAAGCGCCTGGTCGTCCGGGATGAACTGACCGGTCAAAACATCACCCAGTTGCTTGAGCCCGCCAAGCCAGGCGGCCATACCCGCTGCGGCGGCTCTTCCTCCGCCGTTGTTCATTTCCATCGAGAAAGACAACTGCGAACCCTTGGAAAGTATTTTGAACTCACCTTTCTTCAATTCGAGTTCGCGTGTCGCTCCTTCGGTACACGGCTTCACAACCGTCACCGGCGGAGTGATCGGAGTAGGAGTGGGGGTAGGCGTCGGGGTCGGAGTAGGTGTGGACGGTGCCGGCGGAGGAGGCTTATTCGGATCCGTGGTCGTCGTGTATCCATCGACCAGAAATTGATTCCCGCGAAGCTTTTTGCACCCGCTGACCTTTATCCAGTTGCAAAGCTTCAGATCCGGTTTTCTTGGTGCCTTTAGATTAATCGTTCCCCGCGTTCCATCGGGGAAAGTGACCGCAATAAACCACCTGCCATTCCCCATATCCACAGGGTCGCCCTCAACGTGGATCGTCTTGTTTTCCAGCATGCAGGGCTGATTGGGGTTATCGACCACATCAAAGCCCTTAACGATGACATCGCCGTCATCTTCAACTTCGGAATCCCGGATCGTGATCCATTGGCAGGGTTTGATAATATCGGGCGGCCTATTCGGAAAATAGATCCATTCCGATTTGCCATCGAGTGTTTTGACTCGGACACCCCATACATTTCCCCATTTCTTATCCGCAACCTGCTCTACGTGGACAATATTGTTGTTCAAAACGATCGGACCTGCGTTAAACAGAACTGTCGCGGTCACATTAAAGTTACCGATCTGATTTCCCAGCAGCGTGCGACTTTGCAAAACCTGCCCTTCATTGTTTACCTGACCCGGGCTGATCTGCATGTTTTGGATATTACCTCCCTGCATGTCGGCTGAACCGGTGCAAGTCAGATGAAGAGGAACGTCATCCTCAATTCCCTGGAGGCCCGAAACGTCCAGTGAAACTTGTGTCGTTTCACCGCGCTGCAAATTGAGCTTCGTGGCGCCTAGTTTGACGTCTATATTCCTGAAAAGCCGATTTACAGATATATTTCCCTCTTTGAACTGTAGTTCTGTAGGGCCAATCACGTCTGCCGGGCTTTGAAAAATGCTTTGCCGCGGGGATTCCGCGAGCGGGTTCGCATCCTTGCCTCCAACTCTCAATTCGGTGTTTGTAACATCGCCGTCGAACGGTCCGAAAATATTTATCCAGCGCCCTGTCTGGCCACCTTCGGGTATCTGATAGTTCCCGTCATCCATCGACAACGAAACCATGGAAAGAGACAAATTTACAGACGAGACTTTCTTTCCCTTTTTATCTACCAGTGAAACGCCGAATGATTCGGATGATGAGTCCTCGGGAATCTGAAAGCGAACGAACCTCTCGGAAACAGCGGATACCTGACCTGCCGCTTCAATGCTGTGGGAATTTAGTTTTTCGAGGTTTTTTGCCTGTTCATTTTCGCTTTTGCCGGCCGGGAGCGCGTAAACTGTGCCGGTAAGGCTGTCACCGGCAATCATGTCTTCGGGCAAATTGAAACGTATTTTGCCCGCATCGGTGTCAAAGATCGCGGTCTTGATACCGGCGCTTGTTTCGATTGAAGCATTTGCATTCGAAAGAACCTGTACACCCTGGCGAGGACCCCTTGGCAATACAGTTGTTGAAAGCAGAAGTGAAATTATTAGAAGCTGGACGACTTGCAGGGTAGAAAAGCGCATCATTGTTCTCCGTTGTTAAAGAAACGACGAGTTTACTAACCGAACGCCCCTACCATAATAGGTGAATTCCCAAAACGCAATAATAATGGGGCAAGCGACTCCTTTACTGGTGTTAGCGGCAGATTTGAATTCATTGAACAAAACCGTCATTATTGTTTCTTGAGTTTTAATAAATCCGTGACGGCATTCGCGATCCTGACGAGCCGAAGTAGTGTAAGCAAATAAGTTATGGCAAACAAAATTCTCATGCCGAAACTATCTCCGACGATGGAGGAAGGGCAGATTTCGAGCTGGGTAAAAGAAGAAGGCGATACAATCGAGGCCAACGAAACGATTGCTGAGGTCGACACCGACAAGGCGACGATGGAAATGACGTCGCTTGAGGCCGGGACCCTTTTAAAGATCCTGGTGCCAGCCGGCGAGAATGCAAGGCTCGGACAGTCGATCGGAATCATCGGTGAAGCAGGTGAAGATTTTTCGGAACTGCTAAAGGAAATTGAGGCGGAGAATGCATCGTCCGGGGCCGGTTCGAACGGGGATGCTCCTGAACCGACACCCGAACCCGAAACGGCTCCTGCGGCACAAGCGCCTCAATCCGTCCCCAGCACTCAGCCTTCAGTACCCACTGCTCAGCACATGCCCAGTTCTCAGGGCTCCTCTACGAACGGCGGACGGCTTTTCGTTTCCCCGATTGCGGCCAGGATGGCAACGGAACACGGGCTTAATCTACGGTCGATTTCGGGCTCCGGTCCGAACGGCAGGATCATCAAACGTGACGTCGAGGCTGCGATCGCGTCACCGCCCGTCGCTCTTTCCGGTCAGTCCTTTGATTTTGTCGACGTGCAGGGATCTTCCAATTTCCGTGTTGAAAACACGACGCCAATGCGGCGCGTTATCGCGCAGAGGCTGACCGAGTCGATCGGGCCGATTCCGACGTTTTATCTCACGATCGAGGTCGAAATGGACGGCACGCTCGCGACCCGCAAGAAGATCAATGAATCAATTGCGCCCGACAAGATCAGCGTGAATGACATGATCGTCAAGGCGACAGCAATGGCCCTCACGCGCCATCCCTACGTCAACGCATCATATCAGGACGACAAGCTGCGCTTTTATGAAGATGCCGATATTGGTGTCGCAGTGGCGGTCGAGGAGGGACTGATCACCCCGATTGTCCGTGGCGCGAACCGGAAAGGCATGGCGCAGATTTCCAAAGAAATTAGCGATCTCGCATCCAGGGCGCGGGAAAGAAAATTGCAGCCTGAAGAATACACCGGTGCCACATTCTCAATCTCGAACCTGGGAATGATGGGAATAAAAGAGTTTACTGCGATAATAAATCCGCCCGAATCGGGGATCCTCGCGATCGGAAGCGCGACTCCGACCCCGGTCGTGCGTGACGGCGAGATCGTCACAAGAAGTATCATGAATGTCACAATGAGCTGCGACCACCGCGTCGTCGACGGCGCGACCGGTGCGAGATTTCTCGAGACGTTCAAACAGATGCTTGAAAATCCGGCGATGATGCTGGTTTAGTTTGAGCCTTAGTCGGAGAGGTGGCCCGCGAAACACGCGAAATAACACAAAGACGGCTATTTGGGTTTTCGAACTTACTTGCCAGCTGCAGTTACCAGGTATCCCCGCCCAAGGATTGGCCTCCCTGGGTTTGATACTATTAAGGATTACAGCTTCCAGCGCCGCGAATTCACTTTAGTCGCGAAAACAGTTTCTAGTCATTGAGTTCATCGCAAACGCAGTGATTTGATGCTGTTTTTCACGTAATTTCGCGTGTTTCGCGGGCAATATGTCTCAAAACCAAAAATCCTACGCCCCCCATATCGCTCTCCTCGGCGCTAATCTCATGTTCGGGACCGCACCGATACTGGGTAAATTCGCGCTCGCGGCGTTCCCGAGTTTTGCGATAGTCGGCTTCCGCGTAGCCGGCGGGGCGCTCGCGTTCTACGTTCTTCAACGCGTGACAGGTAACCTGCGCCTCGAACGGCGTTCTCACTATTGGTATTTCGCGCTTTTTGCCTTGTTTGGCATCGTACTCAACCAGCTGTTTTTCTTTACCGGTCTTTCCCTGACAACAGCGACGAATACTTCTCTTCTTGCTGTTCTGATCCCCGTCTTTGCGATCATCGTCAGCACGTTGGTCGGCAACGACGAGCTTGGCTGGAAAAAGATCACGGGTATCGTTGTAGCCGGTGCGGGGGTCGTTTACCTGATCGATCCTTCCAAAGCGAGTTTCTCATCGTCGACCACCCAGGGAGACATACTGGTCCTTCTAAACAGTCTTTCCTACGCAATTTATATTGCGATTTCAAAAAAGCTGATCACGAGATACGGCGGTTTGAAATCGATTGCCTGGCTTTTTCTTTTTGGTTCGATTATCAACGTACCTGTCGGTCTGTACTCGCTGAGCGGTGTAGAAATCGGGGCGGTGAGGGCCGAAGGATGGCTTGCACTTGCGGCTGTTGTTTTGATTCCGACGATCCTTGCGTATTACCTGAATACATATGCGCTCGTGAGGGTACGGCCTTCGGTTGTGGCGGTCTACATCTACCTGCAACCCTTGATCGGCGCCGGGCTTGCGATGTCGGTTTTGGGCGAACCCTGGAACTCGAGAATACTGCTTTCGATGGCACTGATTTTTACAGGTGTGTTTTTGGTGACACGAAGAAGAAAACGGTCGACTAGTGACACGTGACAAATCGATTATGACGCATTATAAAGTTATGCCTTTAGGCGTGATGGAAGATGGACGATTGAAAATTGATTTTGTTTCCAGCTTCGGACACGCAAAAAGTATTAGCATGAGGCGTAGCCGCGGGCCTGACCCCGGGACACATATGATTGAATGGTCCGTAGCCCCAAAGGGCGCGCCCCCCGGGCCTTGGTAAGGCGAAAATATTCGACGGACCTTTTCTTTATCTGCTCCTCCGCCCTAGAGAGCAATGAGAAATTTCAACATAGGGAAGCCGAAATGCGGAGGATTCGCGGGGACTTATTTGACGCCCCAACGGGATGTTCGACCAATTACCCTGTTCGATCCAGCCTTCACAGCGACCGCCCTCCGACAAAGACTTTTTCAATTTCAAGATCAGCATTACAAACCACGAGATCCGCCCGTTTTCCAACCTCGATCGTCCCGACGCTGTCGTTCAGACCCAGCAATCTGGAAGGATTCCGAGAGGTCATCTGAGACGTCTCGAGCAGCGAAAACCCAAGCAGTCTCACATTCTTAAAAGCATCATCAATAGTAATGACACTTCCGGCGATCGAGCCACTTGAATTAGACGTCCTCCCATTCGCAACAGATATCCTCTCTCCCCAGACCTCATATTCGCCGTCTCCCAAACCGGTCGGGGCAATAGAATCAGAGATCAGGGAAACGCTGCCGGGCCCCTTTGAGCTGACGGCCAAACGTATGATCGAAGGATGCACGTGAATTCCGTCAGCGATGATATCGAAGGTCGTATTTTTTTTCGTCAATGCCCACCCGACCACTCCTAAATTGCGATGATGGAGACCCTTCATCGCGTTAAAAAAGTGTGTAAGGTGGCGTGCGCCAGCTGAAAACGCCGATTCCAGTACCGCTGTATCCGCATCAGTGTGACCAATTGACGGGATCCATCTCTCCTCAACAAGGGCTCGCGTAAGCGCAACGCCGCCTTTTATTTCGGGAGCAAAAGTCATCATTCTTATCCCGCTTGCTGGAAGCGGCAGGGAATGAAGCTCATCTATAGAGGTGAATTCCCGGAAGTATTCCTCGTGAAGCGCCCCACACATCGAGGCATTTGCAAAAACACCTTCATAATGCACGCCGAGTATTTGAGCTATGGGCTCGCCCGGTTGTGCCGACATCGCGGCGTCAATGGCCTCGATCGCTTTTCGATAATTCTCAGGTGAATCCGGCACGATCGTGGGCAACCAACCCGTTACTCCGTTCGTCGCAAGAAACCGGCTGACTTTCAGGAGCTGATCTGCGTTTGCGGCGTTTATATCAACGCCGATCGCTCCATGGTTATGGATATCGATAAATCCGGGCAGAATAAGCTCTTCGGGCTCCCCGTCGTGATCTGAGATTGAGGCAATCAGTCCCATTGCGATTTCGATCACGACCGCTTTCGTTTGATCGCCGTCGGGAATACGGCCTTCGATTGTCAACTGTTGATTCAGCATAAGTTACCTTACGACAAAACGCCGCGAATCCATCACAGCGCGGTTCCTGACTTCATTGTCCTTTTTTTTTGTCTCGCCTCACGGCCCTTGATCCTTCTCCTCTACCCCGCGTCAACTTCCTTTCTTCGACGCAAACTATTTTCACGCTTTTCAAAGTTCTCGCGGCAGAGCTTTGCGAACTCCTTCGCGATCGGTGAAAAGTAACCGCCGCGGAGCCGCGCAAGACCAAGATTCCATTTGATCTCGGCTCCTTCGATCCACCATTGGACGATCCTGCCCTCGGCGGCATCCATCGCGCAGTTTTTCGCACCGGCGATACCGACCCCCATATTGTTCTCGACCATCTTATTGATCGCTTCCTGACGCGAGAGTTCCATCACGACATTGGGCTTCACATTGGCGGCTTCAAAAAAATCGTCGATCATGCGCCTCGTATTTCCGCCGCGTTCGCCCAAAATCAGGTTTTCACCCGCAAGGGCGGCGGCGCTTATGAATTTCTTGTCCGCCTGTGGATGCCCGGGATGGGCGATTGCGACTACCTCGTCACTGTATAGGAGCTCGGTCTGAACATTGGGTGTTTCCAGCGGCAGCGAGACAAAGGCTATATCGATTTCGCCGTGCTGGATGAGGTCGACCAGCGTCTTGCTCGTGCCCGAGCTAACCGACACTTCTGCGTTTGGATAGGCTTCCCTGAGTTTCTCGAGAATACTTGGCAGCTGAGATGTCGCGAACATTGCCGAGGCCGAACCAATCCGCAAACGGCCGTATTCGGCCCCTGCAAGCTCGGCAAGCTCCTCCAGCGCGGAATCGTGCTCGCGTAGTATCCGCCGGGCTCGCTCCAGCAGGCGCTCTCCTGCCTCGGTCAGAATCACACGGCGCGGCGTGCGCGTAAAGAGCGGAAGGCCCACCTGTTTTTCAAGATGCCCGATCTGCATCGAAACTGCTGCCTGGGTAACATTCACCCTTTTCGCACCGGCCGTAAAAGTTTTTTCTTCGGCAATCGCGACAAATGCACGAAGCTGTTTGATCTCCATATTTTCGAATGAATGAGCGGATTTGAAACCAGATTAGCAATAACCAATTCTTATCGCAAACATAACCAAGCTCGATTTTGATTATACATCGCTAACCGATAGAAATGAAACGATTTTAGATATATCCTTTTCCCGACGAATTGATATATGAGTCTAGCCAAACAATCTTCTCACCAGCTCTTTCTCGGCGTCGACGGCGGCGGGACGAAGACCCAGATCATCGTCGCTGACTCTCGCCAGAGAATCATCGCCGAAACGCTCGCCGGCCCCTCGAACCCCCTAAGGGTCGGCGTCGACACCGCGGTTGGAAATATTCTGGAGGCGGTCAACTCAGCCTGCGAGGCCGCACGCCGTTCACCAGGCGACATCGCCGCCGCAGTCGTCGGACTTGCCGGTGTACGACGCGAGGATTTACGCGAGACAATTCGGGCCCGGCTCCAAAAACATTTGCCGGAATGCCGGATTACCGTAGTCACCGATGCCGAGATAGCGCTTTACGGCACGACGCGGGGCGAACCCGGGGTGGTCCTTATCGCCGGGACGGGGTCGATCTGCTTTGGAAAGGACAAATACGGCAACACGGCGACCTCTGGCGGTTGGGGACCGATCGCAGGAGACGAAGGCGGCGGCACGAACATTGCGAAACAGGCGCTAAAAGCGATAGCAAAGGCACTCGACGGGCGCGGCCGCCCCACAAGACTTTGCGAAGTAGGGGCGGAGTATTTCCGCGCCTCGACGGCCGAAGACCTGATCGTCGCGATCTATGCCCCCCAGATGGACAATAAACGCCTCGCCGGTTTCGCAAAACATGTCGCGGAGACAGCCGCCGAAGGTGATCAGATTGCCGTCGAAATTATTGCGGTTGCCGGATTCGAACTCGGCATGGCCGCCTATGCCGTCATAAAAAAACTAGGCCTGGAAAATGAAGCTGTGCCGATCGGGTATGTCGGGAGTATATTTAAGGCAGGCGATCTGATAACAGTGCCTTTGATGAAGACGGTGCATTCTTTTGCCCCGCATGCGTTTTTGCAGGAACCCAAGATCGGCCCTGCGACCGCGGCCGCTATTATGGCCCGGGAAACACCAGATGAGAATTCTGACTTCGGGTAAACCATGATCTTTTGACCCTCGCTCTCTGGATCGATGCCGAATCTGGCAGTTTCTCAGGAAGCTGGTGGAAGACGGAGTTTACCAGTCACCCAACCGCTGAATCTCCCGTGCCGACCAGCGAATCTCTTCGCTTTGCAGACGGCTGAGAGATTTTAACAATGCGATCGCCGCATCGGGATGTTTCGCCGAAAGGTCCTGAAATCCGACCTGGTCCAGTGAGGCGAGGGTCGTTGGGTTAACGGCAACTGCTCCCGCCGATCGGGGACCGGGGGAAAGAAAAGCCACTTCGCCGAAGACCGTGCCGGCGGGATAGGTCGCCAATCTGTTGTAATGGTGTTCGGTCGTCACAAGTCTGATATCAACCTGGCCTTCGAGAACAAAAAACAACTCCGAACCCGGTTCTCCTCCCGAAAAAACAAATTCTTCCGGTTCGTAGGAGTGCGTCTTAAGCTGGTGTTCCAGGGACGCAACCATCTCCTGGTCGAAATCCGCACAGATATCCATATCGCTGACCCGAACGCTTCCCGCCTGATCGTCTTCAAGGCCACCGTCGCGTCCAAGGATGACATTTTCCGCGTATTCGAGTGCTTCGTCCGACCCGACAAAGGTCTCGATCCCGGCGTCTGCAGAACCCGGACTCATGCTCAGTAGAGCCTCGGCTACATCGTGGCCCAAACCGGTCCCCTGGTGTACTTCGCAAAATATGAGTGCGCCTCCTTTGAGATGGAGCCTTTCTCCCATCTGCTGGAGTATCTTGGCCCCGGTCAAATCCACCTTGCGCACCCGGCGCAGGTTCAGGACCAGAAGGGTCGGTTTTTCGAGCTCCGGGAGAAGTTCCTCAAAAAGCTGATCGGCTGTGCCAAAAAACAGATCGCCGCGCAGCTCGCAACCGACAATGCCTTCGCCTTTCCCGGTCAGCAATTTTCTTTCCCTCTTGGTGCGGTGCCTGACCGAGTGGACGTCCCTGCCGGTATAACGCCTGTGGATGACGGGAGCGCGCACCTGGTCCCGCAAATACAAGAAGATCGCGATCGCGACCCC
>JAOTWT010000093.1 GCA_029862725.1 Acidobacteriota bacterium
GAATTGAAGCATCGGGATCTCGAGATGGGGTTCGGACGGAGACATTCCGGTCCGCGGAGACTTTGACGGCGATGGTAAGAATGACCTGGCTGTCTACAGGCCCTCGACGGGAGTCTGGTATGTCTACCGTTCAAGCAACGGCACATTCATAATCCAAAGATTTGGTGTTGCTGAAGACATACCTGTTGCCGGACTTTACGATGGCGACAACCGTACCGACATCGCTGTATTCCGACCGAGCGATGGAAACTGGTACATCTTCAACAGCGCTGATTCTACAGTTTCTATACAGCACTTTGGATTGGCCGGTGACATCCCGACGATCGCCCAATAACTGGAAAAGGGCTGGTAAAACAGCCCTTTTCTAATCAACTTTTAATGAATTGCAAGCTCTAAACAGTGCTGCTAACACATTGTAAAAGCACACTATTTAGCGAGAATCCCGGCTCTTTGCCCTCCTCGGCAGCCGGGATTCATTTCTTTTTAGCCAGCGGAAGATCACCGATTCCGAGATTCTCTTAATACTTGCTCGTATCCGGTTTTTTGCTTCCTCAGTTTCGCTTAGTCCTGACAGCAGTTCGCTTTCAATTTCATCTGCTGACTTCCCGTGGAGAATTCCTTCGAGCACGGCGGTATCAAAATCTGTAAAGCCTTCGATTCCAAGCCCGTTGGAAAAACTGTTGTCAATGACTCTGGTATTGGCAAGATCCGAGACCCAGTCGAGGAGTTTCTCGATCGGATCGTCTTTCGGAAATCGTTCTTTAATCAGGGAAAGGACATTGTCCGCGCCTTCGACATTCATGAGAAGCGCGAGAAAAAACCTGTGTTCGGGTTCGCTGACCACGTTCCGAAGAGCAACGATGTGCTCGCTTCGAAGGGTTTCTTCGAACAACTTCTTCGGCAGATCTCCGAGTTCCGGATGTTGCTCTTCGACGATTTGTACGAATCGTTCAAACCGGCCACCAGTCTCGCCAAGACCAAAGAATTCTTTAAAACTTTTTTGGCGAAGCAATGGCCTCAAACTCCTCAGAGTTCCAAAAGCGGTGAAAAAATCGCAATTGCGCAGATAGTCTTCGAGGTACCGATCGGCGTTCGCGTGTCCGGAACGGATAGACGAACTAAGCATCTGGAGTTTTCTGACTGCAACCGGTGTTTCGAAGAATGGATCCCCGGCGTATCCCGGTTTGAAATATGAAAACTGCGGCAGATTGAGCGCACCGTAAGTCGTTCGCGCAACGATCGTAGCCGAGGGCTGGTCAAGATGGAAAAGCGAATGGATATACTGATCTCCTGGCAGAATCTTCTGAACCGCACCCTTTTCCAGCAAATTGCAGGCTTTTAATTCAAGGGTGCCGGTCTTTGCGAAGAAATTGAGCTCGCGGTCCGTTTCGAAATTGTATTCGCTGTGAATGCTGGAACCGTGAAAGACCTGAAACGCACCGCAAAACGAATGCTGGTGAATCGCCGTTGTGCCTTCGATCCAGTAATAAACATCGATGTGAAACCGGGATCCGTTGAAAAGTGTGATCGGCGGATCGCCAAACGAGGTGGACAGATTTTGCTGTAAGGGCAATTCGGTTTGCGTCATGCCCCATTCCATCAGCTCCCACGCCGTCGTCGATTCGTGAATCCGCGCAGATTCAAGGATCTCTGCGGCTAGTTCCGGAAACACCGCTTCATCGTATCCGGCAGCCAGCCAGCGCTTTTCCAACTCTTCACCTGCGTTTCTAAAGACTTTCATTCTGATAATCACCAAAGGTCGGCGGTGCGGGCGGAGAAAACTCCGCCTGAGCATTGCCTACGATTTCCTGTCGCCTCGTTATTTCGCTAACGACCGAATATGCAAACCACGCGCAAGCCATCCAAAGTGGAAGAAGCGCCAGATCAGCGATTTCGGCGATTTCGATCATCGAAGCATTTTCCGAGCTCAACGATATCCTAAGTGAAATGTTGCCGGCAATGCTCCCAACAACCCATAGCGCCCACCAAATGCCGTGCATCAGTGGCGTCGAATCGTCTGAAACGCGGATATCGGCCGGTTCTATTTCGGGGTCACTGCCATGGTAGATCTCGTTTACGATCTTGAGGGGATAATAAAAGGAAAGGATCGGAATAAACCAATAGCCAACAGCCCAACCGGGCGTGGAATTCAAGGCCTGAACACCAAAGAAAGACAGGTTGCGGTAGCTGCGCTTTATCCAGACGAGAAAAAACCCTATCGTAACCGCGAAAATCGTTGCGCTGAGGACCGCGATCAACAAGTACGCGATAACGAACAACGCTTCCGCATCTCCCATCGCGTCATCAGGTCCCGCGTTCCAGATACCCGGAAAATATAGCTTCTCAAATATTCCGAGAAATAGTAGGGCTCCGTCTATCACGATGCCGGCGATTAAGAGCGAACAGATGACGGCAGCCAATGTCTTTGTGGAACTATATTCGTGCTTCATCAGCCTGCAGCGTGCGAATCCGATACCAAATCGCTTTCCTTTTCAGCTTCGGGAACTTCAATTTGCGGATTCCCGCCGCGTCCAAGCAAATACAGCGCAAGACTGCAAATAGCAATACCAAGCAACCAACCGGAGAGGTTAATTGGCCAGTAATAGGTGTCGAACAACGCAGGATCCCATCCCCATGAGAGTGCGCCGATTACCCCAATCGCAAAAACCCCTAATTGGACCGCGATAAAGAGTAAACCCAATATCAGCGCCCACAAAATCTTGTTCCGTCCAGTCTTTTTTGCTTTGCGGTAACCGAGTACCGCGAAGAGAATTGAGAGAATCACCCCGCCGACTCCTTCTAATCTAAATTCAATGTTATCAAAGCGGCTGTCCGTCCGGCGCAAACGCTTTGATTTAACCGTTGTATCTGCTATATTTTGCCCTAATCTCTTCCTTTATACCAACCAAATCGAGGATTTAAACTATGGCGACTGCTGATGCTGCTTCGAGTGAGTACGACAAGAGTTTTTTCGGACACCCCGGTGGATTATCGACGCTGTTTTTTACAGAAATGTGGGAGCGGTTCAGCTACTACGGTATGCGGGCGCTCCTTATTCTTTACATGACGGCCGAACTCTCGCGCGGCGGCATGCAGCTCGACACAAAGACCGCCGCGGCCATTTATGGTTTCTATACTGCCTCTGTTTATTTCCTTCCACTGATTGGTGGTTGGATTGCAGACCGGTTTATCGGTGCCAAGCGGGCAACGTTTATCGGAGGCATAATCATTGCCGCCGGTCACTTCACACTCGCGATTCCCGCTGACGCAGCATTTTACACCGGGCTCGTTCTGGTTGCTTCCGGAACAGGTTTTCTGAAATCCAACATCAGCGCTATGGTTGGCGACCTTTACGAGGAAGGCGATGCACGCCGCGACGGCGGTTTCTCTATTTTTTATATGGGAATCAACCTCGGCGCGTTTGCGGCACCCTTGGTCTGCGGGGCGCTTGCCGCGTACAACTGGCACTGGGGCTTCGCAGCTGCCGGCGTCGGGATGGTCCTTGGATTGATCCAGTACATTGTCGGACGTGCCCGCCTGGACGGTGTCGGTGAACCACCGGTCAAGTCGGAAACAGATACGAGTGATCTTTCGCCCGTATTTTTAACGCAGATGGGCGTTTTGATCGCAGTATGTGTCGCGGTCATTCTCGGGTATGTGTTCTTATATCTGGATTCTTCTCTTCCTATCGCCGAGCGCCTCGGTACAGCACTCAAGTTTGTCGTCCCGCCGGTTATGATCATCGGGGGGCTGTTTGGGGTGCTTTTGACGGGAATGCAGGACAAGTTGACGGGTAACGACTGGAAGCGGGTCGGCATTATCATCATTCTGTTCCTTTTCGCATCGTTATTCTGGATGGGCTTCGAACAGGCTGGATCGAGCCTTAATCTTTTTGCCGAACAGATGACGGAAAGGATGATCGGAAGTTTTGAAATTCCGGCGGCTTTCTTCCAGTCCCTTAACGCGATCATGATTGTGGCACTCGCGCCTTTGTTTTCGATCATGTGGATACGATGGGGAAACAAGCAGCCAAACGATGTGTTTAAGTTTTCACTCGGTTTGTTTTTCCTCGCCTTGGGATTTGTCGTATTGGCATATGCATCGGGTCTCACAGGCGCCGGTAAAGTCAGCCCGATGTGGCTCGTAGTAGTTTATCTTCTGCATACGATCGGCGAACTGTTCCTGAGCCCGGTCGGTTTGAGCGCGATGACGAAACTCGCTCCCGGCAAGATGGTCGGATTGATGCTCGGTGTCTGGTTTCTGGCAACGTCGTTCGGCAGTTTTGTCGGTGGTATCGTCGCCGGTGAGTTCGAACCAAAACAGGAAACGCTTGTCGGCCTGTTCTCAAATGTCGCGACTGTGACCTTTATCGGAGCCGCGTTGGCGCTTGTGCTTTCATTCCTCGTTGGCGGGTTCCTGAAATCCGAAAGAGGCAAGCATGACGTGCACAAGACGGGGGAACCCGCTTAGGCGCGAAACGCCGAGCGCGAAACGCCGGGCGCGAAACGCGCAGTTCAAGGTTCAAGGTTCAAAGTTCAAAGTTCAATGTTTGAACGATTGAACTTGAGCTCAAGTCCTTGCGGAACAGACTTTGAACGTTGAACCTTGAACTTTGAACCAAAATGGCTTTGGAGCGCCGCTCCGCGGCCGTTGAAGAACTCATCGAAATTACGGAAATCGCCGAACTAACACCTTTATCGAATTCCGCCATCGTATTGCGGCGATAAGCCCGCTGGCCGCGAAGTTCAAGGTTTTGAATGATTGGACCCGAACAGTATTTTATGCGCTTGGTATGTTGAAAGTTGAGCTCAAGTCCTTGCGAAACAAACTTTGAACGTTGAACCTTGAACCCGGAGCTCTGGCCGACGATAGGATTTTGTTTGCGACGCGCCCGAATCCACCGCCGCTACGCGGCGTTTGAGGATTTACTTACACGATTCCGTGGCCTGAAGGCCACGGCTAGCGGACTGGCAGCCGCTCCGCGGCCGTTGAAGAACTCATCGAAATTACGGAACTCGCCGAACTAACACCTTTATCGAATTCCGCCGTCGTATTGCGGCGATAAGCCCGCTGGACGCTGGCCGCGAAGTTCGGGGTTTGAATGATTGGACCCGAACCGTATTTTTTGCGTTTGGTTTGTTGAAAGTTGAGCTCAAGTCCTCGCGGAACAAACTTTGATCGTTGAACCTTGAACCCGGAGCTCTGGCCGACGATAGGATTTTGTTTGCGACGCGCCCGAATCCACCGCCGCTACGCGGCGTTTGAGGATTTACTTACACGATTCCCGGGCCTGAAGGCCACGGCTAGCGGACTGGCAGCCGCTCCGCGGCCGTTGAAGAACTCATCGAAATTACGGAACTCGCCGAACTAACATCTTTACTGAATTCCGCCGTCGTATTGCGGCTATAAGCCCGCTGGCCGCGAAGTTCAAGGTTTTGAAGGATTGGACCCGAACAGTATTTTATGCGTTTGGTTTGTTGAAAGTTGAGCTCAAATCCTTGCGGAACAAACTTTGATCGTTGAACCTTGAACCTTGAACTTTGAACGAAGATGGCTTTGGAGCGCCGCTCCTAGGCCATTTTCGTGTAGACGATGAAAATCCCGAGACCGCAGCTAAAAAGACCGGCTGACAGCAAAATACCCTTGTTCAAAAGGGCGAATTTTCCGGCGGTGAGATACATCGGCAGACCGATGAGGAAGCTCATCAGCATCATTCCTACGATCGAACCGGCTCCGAACAACGCAATGTAGAGTAAGGCGATCGCGGGCACGTTGATGGCCGGAACAATCAAGAGCATCAGGGCGGCGCTGCCGGCGAGTCCGTGGACCATCCCGATCGCAACCGATCGGGGAGTCAAACGCGCAATGTGGTGATTCTCCGGATTCGCATTCTTTTCGTGGGTGTGAATATGGATGTGCTCGCGCTGACCGTGTTCGTGCGTGTGGATATGAATCGTTTCTTTCTTCCAAAGCTTCCTCAGAGCATTGACGCCAAGTACAATCAGCATCATTCCGACAACTGCCTCGAGCCACGCTTCAGTCGCACCCGATATCTTTAGCTTCAAGAAAACCACAAGCGCTCCAACTATCAAAAGCGACATTGTGTGTCCCAGACCCCAGAATCCACCGATCAGCGCCGACCCGACAACGCTCTTTCGCTGGGCGACTATCGTGGACACCGCCGCCAGGTGATCGGCCTCGACGGCATGTTTCAGCCCGAGCACAAAACCAAAGACGAGTATCGTTACAAACGACAATTCCTGTGTAATCTCAAGATCCATTTATTGCGTCAGAATCTTCTTCTTTTATAAGAGCGGACCTTTTTTCCTCAAGTTCTCCCAATCGCTCTTTCAAGCTGCCGATCTCCTTATCGAGCTTTTCGAGTTGATCATGCGAGCCGCTCAGCTTGTGAAAAATTGGTATCAACACTGTTAGTGCGGCAATCGAAACCGAAAGCGCACCGATCACCCTCGCCAGAAGTTCTTCGTTCGGATTGTTCTCGATCCAGATGACATAAAGCAGAGTCCCAACCAGCGACGCCGCAAATAAGTATGCTGCATACTGCGCCCATTGAAACATCTTTGCAAGTTCCGCAAAGGCTATCAACGACGCGTATGAAAAAGCAATCGCCAATAGTGTGGTCGTAAGACCCGTCTTAACTACATATTCCGCGTTTTCACTTTCAGACCAGATGATCACGATCCAGAACAGAGCGGATATTATCGCCGCAGCGATCCCTGCAACTGGAACCAGTCGCAGTTTTTCTGCCTCGAAGTTTGCCCCGCACGCAAGTCCGAGAAGGCTCATGCAGGTTATTGTTACTGACGTACCGAGTATCCGTGACTCGATTCTGCCGAACTCGCCGAACAGAATGACGACAATACCCAGAATCGCGCTTACCGTAACCGACGCGATGAGCAGGTATAGGAATAGTCGCTTAAGATTCATTCCGAAAACCCGGTGACGCTTTTGCTGCGCGCGATCGGGGCGTCACTTTTTTGAACCGAATGGAATTTCCAAGCATCGTCGCGGTCCGGAAAATCCCGTCTGAAATGACCGCCGCGCGACTCCGTCCTCCAGAGCGCGGCATTGATCACAAGCGTTGCAAGTGTAACAAAATTCCGCGACTTCAGGGACAGATTCGCGCTGGAGATCTGATCAAATTCCTCGAGCGCCCGCCTCATCGGCTCTTCCGAACGGCTTATGCCGGCCCGCTCCCACATGATTCGTTTCACACGCTTGAAAACAGCGGTATCCAGAGCAGGCGATGCCGGCCCGAACAGGCCATCCTCGTCTTCCTTTCTCTTTAAGTGACTTTCATTGAGTTCAAAACCAGTAACGTCCTTGAGGACCGCCTCGCCGGCGCGTGCCCCAAACACCAGTCCTTCCAAAAGCGAATTTGAAGCCAGCCTGTTAGCCCCATGCACGCCCGTGCACGTAACTTCGCCCGCCGCATATAATCCTTCTATTGACGTTCTGCCCCAAAGATCCGTTCGGACTCCGCCCATCGTATAATGCGAAGCCGGCGAAACAGGAAGAAAATCCCTGGAAATATCGAGGCCATAGATTTTGCAGGTTTGAAAGATCTTGGGAAACCGTTCTTTCAGGAATTTTTCAGATTTTTCCGTAATATCCAAAAAAGCCGTTCTGGTTCCGGTTTTGCGCATTTCGGCGACTATCGAGCGAGAGACGATATCCCGTGGCGCGAGCTCTAAACGCTCGTCGTAGTCCGCCATAAACCTTTTGCCGTGAGCATTTCGAAGGACCGCCCCCTCTCCGCGCATTGCCTCACTCAACAAGAATCTGGGTGCGTTCGGAAGGTTAAGCGCCGTCGGGTGAAACTGTACGAATTCCATATCGGCCATTTCGGCGCCTGCGAAATAAGCCATCGCCATACCGTCACCGGTCGCCCCGGGAGGATTTGTGGAATGCTGGTAGAGTTGGCCGGCTCCACCGGTACACATCACGATCGCATTCGCATAGATCTCGCGGGGCGCCTTCAAGATCGGGTCGAGGAAACGCACACCGACGCACCTTCCCTTGCGAACGATTAGACTTTCGGTATCTGCAAACGGCGATAGGTTGATTCCCTTTTCCTGTCTCGCACGCGCAATCAAAGCACGAACAATCTCCTTACCTGTCGAATCACCACGGGCGTGAAGAATACGGCGACGAGAATGCGCGGCTTCCCTTGTGAAAACAAGCTTGCCGCCCTCGCGATCGAATTCCGTACCCCACTCGATCAGTTGTTTGATGTATTTCGTGCCTTCGTTGACGAGGACTCTGACAGCTTCCTCGTCACACAGACCGGCACCGGCAGACAACGTATCGTCCTCGTGGAGTTCCGCCGCGTCGTCATCGGAGAGCACGACGGCGACTCCGCCCTGTGCCCATTCGGTGTTGGAGTCGCTGGCCTTCGATTTAGTCAGGACCGACACACGGGCACCGCCGGCGGCCAGTTCGATCGCCGATCGAAGACCCGCGATTCCGCTCCCGATAACGATGAAATCAGTCTGCAAAGGCATGGAGGGATTCTAGCATGTGAAGAGGGATGGCGGGATGTTCGTTTAGAGCAACGCTGCGCGTTGCAGTGTGTCGTGCAAAGCACGACGCAACGGACACCAACCCAAGATGTAATCGGGCTGTGCCCGATCCGCAACGCAAAGCGTTGCTCCAAACGGTGCCGTGTCGTTCAAAGCACGACGCAACGGACGCCAACCCAAGATGTAATCGGGCTATGCCCGATCCGCAACGCAAAACGTCGCTCCAAACGGTGCCTTTGATAAGAATAAGAAATAGAAATGCAAAAGACCGGCGAAATCGCCGGCCTTCCTGATAATTGATCGATGATCAATGTCAGATGATCATCCCTGCGGGATGTTCAGTTCCTGTCCCGGAAAGATCTTGTCCGGGTCATCGAGTTTGTCACGGTTTGCTTCGAAGATAGCGTTCCAGCTCACACCGTAGTTCGAACCGATTTTACTCAAGGTATCGCCGGACTGAACCGTATAGGTAGTGGAGGAACTTTCGGGACTCGTGACATTGAGCACCAGATCGCCCGACCGAAAATCGGGGTCGATCCTTGC
>JAOTWT010000170.1 GCA_029862725.1 Acidobacteriota bacterium
GATGAAATCGTCGATCCCAGTACAAACAAAACCGGTCTCGCGGTTCTTAACAATAAATTTTGGACCTCCGGAATCAGTTACCAAACAAGGAACGCCGGAAGCATTGGCTTCCTGAATGACATTGCCGAATGCGTCGGTTCCGGAGGGAAAGACAAAAATGTCCATATTTGCATATGCTTCCGACAGGCTCTCGCCTTCTATAAAGCCCGTGAACACGGCATGCTTCATATTTTGTTGAAGCCACTCTTTTTCGTTGCCGTCACCAACGATAAGGAATTCGAACTTCTTTTTGGATCTTTTCGCGAGTTCGGCCTCAAGTTTCTGCAGAAGGCGTACGTTTTTTTCCGCACGGAGCCGGCCGACAAAGCCAATCCTGATAGTCCCGTCACTTACCGTTCGCTTTACGGGGTTGAACAATTCCGTATCGACTCCCCTTACCATCAAATAAGCTTCTCTACCCGTACCTTTCTCAAGCATTTCCATCAACTCACGGTTCGGAGCCAGCACTATCTTTGGCATCTTGTAATAGAGGAGTGCTCCGTCCAGTATTTTCCTTTCAGCAAATGTCGTGAATTTGTCGAGCGATTTCTTGGGCAGGAAACTAAAGAGCCTGCCCAAACGGCTGGCCGCGAATTCGTGAAGGTTTGTGTGCCACGAGCCGATCATTGGTATGTTTAGCTTCCACGAAAGATAGCTGCCCATGATGCTGACGTCGTTTAAGCCCGTGATGTGCATAATGTCGGGTTTGAATTCGACAAGTTTTCGCATCACTTTCGAAGTATGGCGCTGGAAAAACGGGTCGTATTTCAATCCAACGTCCATCGGAAACGACAATGCGGATTGTTTTAACGAAAGAAGCTCTACCGAACCGTCCTGATAATTCCGCGTTTCTTTATCAGAGTGCACACACAGAAAAGGGTAGCCGTTTTTTTTGGCAAACCCGGTCAGTCTCTTGCTTGTCATTGCTACGCCGTTTACTTCCACAAATGAATCAGGAAAATACGCGACTCGCGGAATTGTCTTAGTCAAAATTTAAAAAGACGAACCGGAGACTCAGATTCCAAAGGAAACGATTTTTCTCCGGTATTTATTCAGTTAACCAGCGGATCCGGTCGAAGTAGGGGAATTTGGAAACCCGGTCGACATTTCGGTTCTGGGACTGGTCTCGATCTTTGCGTTGTTGAGACTCTTTGGAACACGGTCCTTCTTTTTCCGCACGGCTGCAAATACCGGACGCATTGTCGGGCTTCCCAGGAACCCAAGCGTCCAGATCGTCGCCCGCACCCATTTCGGTCCCGTTTTCCATCCGTGATCTCTTAAGGAAACTAGTCCCTTTCCATTAAAGGTGTCAAAAAAGATCCGATCGAACCAATCCTGCCGTTCGCTTGGAAAATCAGGGTAATGACTGAGAATTTCCGAAAAAGACTGAAGCTGGCGAGAATGAAGCGGCTGCATATACTCCGGCATCAAGACGACCTCGCTTCGTTTGCCAACCCTTATTTCCTCGACAAATTCGGAAAAGGTGTTTTTGTTTGAAATGTTAATAACCGTATTCGGCTTGCAGCCGTGACGATCTCCGCCCGTAGCAATCGGATAACCGAGTTCTTCGGCTATGTCGATAACTTTTTTGTTTTCGGACCATGAACGAAAACCGTTTATCTCAAGGGCGTGAATCCACTTTCCATGCTCTTTCAAAAACTTGTCGAGAAGTATGTTGTGCCGCGCCTGGCCCACCATTTCAATATCCCAAATCGGATGGTTGAGAATGACAAGGACCTCCGGAATCTCGTTGAGCATCTTAAAAAGCTCGTGAAGCCTCGCATTGTCAGGCTCGTCGCCCTCGCTAAAGGTATACGCGAGCAGTTCCTGCGTGAGTTCATCAGCGCGGGCTTCCGGCAGATTGTGAATACCCAAATGAAAAAAGCCAAACAGAAAAGGAACCGTCCATTCAAGCGAAATAGGCGCGATGTCGATGTCGGAATTCTCGGTGACCTGACGGTTGCCGTTTATTTCGTCGTGATCCGTCAATGAAACGATCGCATCGAGCCCGGCATCGTTAAGCTGCTTCTTTTCGATGTTATAAACATCGGTCGAATTCAAAGGAGGCGACCAATAAGCGGCCGAAAAATCCATCGGTCTCCCTTCTCTTTCAATATATTTCTTGCTTTCCCATTTCCAGAACCTTGAGACTATCGGCAGCTTCTGTGCGTAATGAGGCACAAAATCAAGCATCTCTTTGGAATGTTCGGTATGACAGTGGAGAGAAACGCCCGTCTTTACCTTTTTAGAAAGGTCTTCCGGCTGATGCAGGATATGCAAATGCGTTTGATTAAATTTCATTATCTACTCCGTATAAATGCAAACTAAACATTCAAAGCTAACAAAAAGGTAACTCAAAGTAAATTCAGTGATGAACTCACGGGAGGTGTTTTGCAACTAATCTTCTGGATATAAAACAGCAACATAGTAGCTGATGCCTCATCGGCAAAGAAACCGGGTTGTGACAGTAATTCCTGGGAGCCGTTACCGGCATATTCGGAAAGTTGTCACGAACTGCGTCGCGGCGGTGTAATCGGCTTAGAAGATCAAAGCTGAGCATCAAATGTTCAAGAGCCGGAGAACCTAAAATGTCATTTATATTTGCAGTCATATTTGGGGGCGTGTTATTTGCCTCGAGCCCCGTGCCGACGGCCAACCTCGAAGCGACCGATTGGCAGAATCCGGTCGCCTCCGTTGACGAGACCGAGGTCACGGAAAACACATATCCACTCAACCCGGATGGGAGAATATCGGTTTCAAATATCAACGGGAGCTTGGAAGTCGTCGGTTGGGACCGTGCCGAAGTTTTGCTCGTCTCAAAAAAGGTCGCAAACACAAAAGAGCGGCTGCAGGACCTGGAAATCAGAGTCACGTCGAATCCCGACCTTTTAAGGGTCGAGGTCGATTACAAGCGTTGGAAGGGAAAATGGGTAAAAGGCGACTCGCTCTATGTCAATTTCAAGCTGATGGTTCCGAGGACCGCCAAGGTTAGCGAACTGGAATCGGTAAACGGCGGCGTGACGGTAAGCGGTTTGATCAATGAAACCAAGGTGTCGGCTGTAAATGGCGCTGTAAAGGGAACTGAACTTAAGGGAAACGTGAATCTTGCTACCGTAAACGGGTCCGTGGTTGCGACTTTCGAGCAGCTTGACGCGTCGGCCGAGGTTAGTCTGAGTACCGTAAACGGTTCAGCACAGATCATTTTGCCCTCGAATGTAAATGCGACAATCAAGGCCGATTCGGTGAATGGTTCGATTACGAACGATTTTGGATTGCCGGTCAGGAAAGGTAAATATGTCGGTCGCGATCTCTACGGGCGGATTGGATCGGGAACCTCGAAGATCCGGCTCAATACGGTCAACGGCAGTATTAAGATCAAGCGTAGTGACGACGGTCAGACCGTGAATCCGGTTGAGAATCTGCTACCCCAAAAAACATCCGACGATTTTGACGATACGTTCGACGATTCGCTTGAGGACGGAGAAAAAGCGAACCGAATTGCGGCTGAGGCTGAAAAAATCGCCCGCGAGACGATTGAGGCCTCTAAAGAATTTGAAAAGGAAGCCCTTCTCGAGTCCGAAAGAATTGCGGCTGAAGCAGCTACCGCCAGCGTGGAAGCGTTGAGGGAAGAAATTGCCGGTGTGACCGCTGTTGAGATCGATCGGGACCGAATTGCTGCCGAAGTTGCAGCCGTTTCAAGAACCCTCGCCGGCAACAAGCCGGCCCCGTATATACTTGAAGACTCAAAATCGATCACAGTCGAAGGGGTCCGGGATGTATCCGTTTTGGCCAACGGTTGTAATGTAACGGTCCGTGGATGGGACAAAAGCGAGATTCGATACTCGGTGTTGCGTCTCGCTCGCGGGCGGACAAGCCCGGTCAGGTCTATCGGTTTTTCCAATGACGGCTCCGGAATAGTCATAAATGTACAGGTCGCAAATCCGCCCGCCGACGCCGAGGTGCTTGAACAAGTGCAGGTCGAGGTTTATGTTCCCCGCAAAACCAATCTAAAAATAAAATCCGATCGCGAGATCCGCCTCGTCGGTGTTACCGGCGAACTCGAACTGAGCGGCAAGCACGGCGGCATTGATGTGCGGGATGCGGGCGGCCGTTTGGAGCTGGAGAGTGCGAATGCGACCGTCCGTGTAATCGGTTTTCAGGGTGAACTCGATTCACGGATCGGAATGGCGGATATGTATCTCGACGGCGATTTCCAAAAAATTACGTCGTATTCAAAAGGCGGGTTGGTCTACCTTACGCTGGCGGAAGGCAACGGTGCAATGATATCGACCAATGCGCTGGGCTCCGTTGATGGAATTTCTGCCTCGGAAGGTCCGCGGTCGACCGAAAACCTTCGGCTTTTGAAAAAGTCGGACGGCATGTGGCAGGTCGGAAGCGGAGAAGCGGAATACGATTTTCGATTCGCGGCGGGCAACCTGGTGTTGCGGTCCCGCAGCGGTCTTTCGTCTGATTAGCAATACGACGGAAGCGGTTCCGTGTAATTTGGAACCGGTTTGTTCTTTTGAGCGTTTTACATACTGTGCCCTTTTTATTGCTTGAATTAATAATTACATCATACAGACCGAGGTCCACCAATGAGATTTATCACAGCGTCGTTTTTGGCGTTAATGCTGACGTTGGCCGGAACCGCATTTGCCCAAACGACAAACGTTGTTTCGTCGTCCACCCCTGACTCGGAAATCGAGGGCGTTGCGGAAGAAAAGGATGATCGAACATCCAAAAAGGGAGGACGAGTCGAGGTGCCTCCGGAGAAAGCCAGACCCATCGCCATTCCAAAAATCGACGAGTCGGATCCGATAGTTATCGATGGCAATCTGGATGAACCGGTCTGGGCTTCGGCTGCAAAATTCAAAGATTTCTACCAGACATCTCCCGGTGACAATATTGCACCATCCAAGCCTACGGAAGCATATATGGTCTGGGACGAAAAGCACCTCTATATCGCATTCAAATGCTGGGATGACAAGGACAAGATTCGGGCCACAGTCGCAAAACGCGACGGCGTTTTCGGGGAAGATAACGTACGGGTCTGGCTCGATACCTACGATGACCGGCGACGTGCGTACATTCTCGGATGGAATCCGCTTGGAATTCAGGCCGACGGTATATTTATCGAAGGGCAGGGTCAGGATTTTTCGGTCGACATCGTCATGGAATCGAAAGGGGTTATCCAGGATTGGGGATGGTCAGTCGAGGTCAAGATCCCGTTCAAATCGCTGCGCTACGCCGCCGGCAAGGGCAAACACTGGGGATTCAACGCTGCACGAAACATCGAAAGGTTTAACGACGAAATTGACTCATGGATGCCCGATGATCGAAATGTATCGGGTTTCCTGATCAAACATGGACGGATAACAGGTTTTGACAGCATCAGCACAGAACGCACGATTGAGGTGATTCCGAGCGTCACCTTCAGCGAGACCGGCACGAGGGTCCCTGATAATGCGGTTCCTGAAGGAAGATTTGTCAATCAGCCGATAAAGAGCGATTTTGGCGTCACCGTCAAGTATTCGCTGACGCCGAATATCACACTCGATGCTGCGGTAAATCCGGATTTTGCGGAGATCGAGGCCGACGCGCCGATCGTCGAAGCAAACAGGCGTTTTCCGGTTTTCTTTCCCGAAAAAAGGCCATTCTTTTTAGAAGGCTCAGATGTATTCAATTCTCCGTTGCGGGTGTTTAATTCCCGTTCGATAGTAGATCCGGATGTGGCCGCGAAGCTGACGGGAAAGATCGGTAAGAACTCATTCGGGTTTCTTGTCGCCTCGGACAACGCCCCGGGGAATTTCGCCGAGAACGATAGGAATGATCCGAATACGCGGCCGTTCATAGACGAGTATCTCGATCAAAATGCGATGTTTGCAGTGTTGCGTTTGAAACGCGATTTTGGCAAAGAGAACAACATCGGCACGTTTTTTACGGCCCGCACATTCCCCGAAAACCGGAACTTTGTCGGCGGGCTCGATGGGCGGATAAAAGTCGATCCTTCAACTGTATTCTCGTTTCAGGGGGTCCTGACCCATTCGCGCGGGTGCTTTTTCGAGAGTTCTTTCGATCCTGACGACGACCCCGCCCAGGCTATCCGGAACGGCGAGATCTGCGGTGGCGGAATCGTCAGCGGCATCCAGGAATTGGGTGATCCCTACAGTTTCTACAGAAGCGGTAACGGCTTTGGCTACTTCGCCAACCTCGACCACACAAAGGATACCTTTGGATACGTTCTTGAATTTGGCGGCCGGAGCGCGGACTATCGGGCAAACTCCGGATTTACGCGTCGCACCGACAGCCATTACCTGTTCGGTGGGTTCCGGCGGAGTACCAAGTCCAAACCGAAGGCGAGCATTGTCCGGATGAACTTGTTTTCAGGTTTTAGCTACAGTTTCGATGGACAGGGACGGATACAGGACACGGAATACAACGGAAACGCAAACCTGAATTTTCAGAAAAACACTTTCATCAACTTTTTTTGGGGTATCGGTCACGGGCGAATTTACGAAGATGAGTTTGGGCTCACCAGGAATGACAATCGTGACGGGGCTTTTTTCGGGGAAGACCTGCGAAAG
>JAOTWT010000551.1 GCA_029862725.1 Acidobacteriota bacterium
AATTATCGTTGGGCGGGAGTCTTCTTCAGGACCGGACCAAGCAAGAAATGGGCGTGGTGGTCGGAGTTTTCGCACAATTGGCAGGCATTCGATTTCGATTTCGGCGCGGGCAACTTGTTTCCGCGAGTAAGCCCCGCGGCATTCAACGGCGACGGGAGGCTGGATCCTGGAACGGGCAATCAATTGTTTTTCGCTACCGGCGTCGATTTGAGTCCGACTGATCCGTTATCGATTAGTCTTAGCTACAACAAGACGCGGCTCGTCAGAAGTGATACCGGACTGACCGCGTTTGACTCGAATATCGTAAGCCTCCGTTCGACCTATCAGTTCACGCGCTTCATATTTGCGCGCGTCCGAATGGACTACAGCACGTTGGGTACGAATTTGAAAGGCCAATACCTTTTTGGTTGGACCCCAAGCCCTGGAAAGGCATTTTATATCGGCTACAACGACGACTTGAATTACAATGGCTTCAATCCGTACACAAACGGAAGGGAACCCGGTTTTCAAAGGAACTCCAGGAAGTTTTTCATCAGGATGTCGTACTTATTTAGGAAGAGTTTCTAGTTGAATGGGTCCGCGATCGGTAAAGTCTCAGCATATCGGTGAATCTACGTTCGGCACTTTTAAACATCAACTGTTCCTGTTAAAATGCTTTTACCAAAACGCTGTCGCTTTTTGGTTCGAGACCTTATCCGACAGCCTTAATCTCTCTTCGATTCTCTCCGATATTCTTCTTGTAAATTCTTAACTCTTAGTGTATAAACCTTAGAGGACACACCATTTCTTGTTTTTTGATAAGGAGGACCGATGAAGCTAATCAGAAGTTTTTTAGCTGCCAACCTGATTTTCACCCTCGTATTAATCTCTTTCCTAACATTAGCCATCCCGACTGTTACAGCCCAAAACACGACAATCGCAATTCAACGTGGTTATCGAACTGGTTACTCTGATGGTTACATGTCCGGTTACCGCGACGCCATTGAAAACGCCGCGAAGAGCTACACGAGACACGCCGAATACAAAACCGCCGATCGTGCCTACAGCAGCGATTACGGGAAGCTGTCCGATTATAAGGACGGTTACCAACAGGGCTTTGAAAAGGGCTACGACACCGGTTTCACGAAACGCAGTTTTGACGCGACAATCCCGACGGACCTTGCTTTGAGAGGTGTTGTGGATGTAGAGGCACCGGCAGAAACGCCTTCCAAGGCGGCGAACAAGCCGGCCGTTCCGGTCGAGAACAATGTAGCCACTACCGCAGCCGTTGTTCCGACAGCGGATCCTCCGACAACTCCGGAAATCGATGTGCCGGCCGGAACAGTAGTGTCCGCCAACATACCGGCGGCGACAGGCCCGAATTCGAATGAACCGCAACTCATCCAAAGGAGCGAGCCCGTTACATCGCTTGCAAGCGGGGACGAGATCATTGTGATACCGGCGGATACCGAGTTGATTATTGAGCTTATCAACGAGATTGATACAGAGCGGGTCAGAGAAGGCGATAGCTTTAAGGCTCGCGTTACTTCGCCTTACGAGATCAGCGGCGCGATAATCGAAGGTCGCATTGCGAAGAACCGGCGCCCCGGACGTCTTAAGAGGCGTGCCGAGCTTTTGCTATCGTTCGACCGAATCAAGCTTTCGGAGACCCGTTGGAGTAATTTCAACGCGATAATCGTCGAAGTGCTTCCGGTTGCGGGAGACAACATCAAACGAGTCGATAACGAGGGCACCGTCGCGGGCCAGAGACCTTATAAGAAGGACGGCTTGACTATTGGGGCAGCGACCGGAACGGGTGTTGTTATCGGCGCAGTCGTCGGTGGTCCGGTAGGAGCCGCGGTAGGTGCAGGCGTCGGTGCAGCGTTTGGAGTTGGGGCCGCAGTCGTCGAACGAGGCAAATGGATCAAGCTCGCAGAGCAGCAGCAGCTTCGCATCAAGACCGCATACGAGACGCAGATAAGATAGGAAACTCATGGACGTTGAATGGAAACCCGTCCTGACAAGAATGAGGACGCGGCCCGTCTGACTCAACCTATTTGTCCCGGAAGGGATGTTTGCAACAACTTTTCCACGAATTCAAGGCATTGAAGAGTCCGGCCCTTGGACTTGAACGCCGGATTCGTGGATTATTTTTTTATGGTGATCGCATTATTAACCGACTTCGGCACATCCGACTATTTCTCCGGAGCGATGAAAGGGGCAATTCTGTCTGTCGATCCCGAACTTCGTATCATCGACATAACTCATGACATAAAGCCTCAAAATGTCTCGGAAGGCGCTTTTTGCCTCGGTTCGTGTTACCTGGATTTTCCGGAGTCCACCGTTTTCGCCGCTGTCGTCGACCCGGGTGTCGGTTCTTCAAGAAGGGGAATTGCGGCATCCGCAGCCGGGCGTTTGTTTGTTGCACCGGATAACGGG
>JAOTWT010000615.1 GCA_029862725.1 Acidobacteriota bacterium
TACCAGAAATTCATTGCAGCCGTAAATGCGGACAAGCTGGAAAAGGCGAATGAGTTTCTGAGTAAATTCGGCGCCGAACTGGTCGAGACATTTAACGACGACCTCGGCGGGAACTACGCCGGCAAGAGCCTCCGCCCGCTCGGTCTGATGCTGATGTACGAGCTTGCGAAACTATGGGATCCGGGCGTTCCGGTGGTCGTTCCGACGGCTATGCTCAGGACGATGGTGCTCAAACCGGAGGCGACCTTCATAAAAGAAAAATTCCTCGACGGGACCGACCCGCAAACGGGGGATCTGTTGCTGCAACCGGTGCCGGTCGTCGAAAGCGGCAGCAGCTGATAGGGAACTTTGTCGAGAGACTTGGCCGGGCGCCCTCTTGTACGCGCGGCGGCCGGCTGAGCCGTGATGAATTGGTTTATATCGGGAATCGAAGGCTCGCCATATGTTGACAAGATTCGGGTCCGCGCCGGTCTTCGACCTTGAACCGTGGATTCCGTTCAGGATTTCTTCTGATAAAGCCCCCTCAAAAATAAGCACGACTCTTGAGTTTGCCGATGGTATACGCAGAATAGACTGCTCTTTGAGAGTGTATGTCGAGGCCCCGCAGGGATTTGGCGATCAAAAAAACGGGGCCGCCTTCGTTTCATAATGGACTACACCGATGTGTCTCTACGGCTCAAACCGGGATCCCCGAAACGGACCTCCAGGGTTTGCGGATCAAACCAGCAGGGATTGCAATCGACAAGGCAAAAGGGCAGCGTGTGAGGCGACCCTTTGTCTTTGACGCAAACCGCCCTTCAAACGCAGGCACCCATCATCGCAACAGACCGGAGATTTATATAATATGGATTGGGAAGCGCAGGGGTTTTGAAAGCCCCCGAATCCGCCGGTCTTCCCGGTGAGAGAAGCGCACGTCATGTCGCGATGGTCTTTTGACCAAACGAGCGGGAAAAGGGCCGAACCGCGGGCGGCAAAAGGTGGATGAAGACCGATCCGAAAGCCCGGGCCTTTCGAGAATTATGAAAGAAGAGTTTGAAGATTGGATTGAGATGGTAAAACGGCTGCGCGGGGCAGAAAGCATTTGGCCGGCCGACGAGCGTCCGGTCGAGATCAGGCAAACTCACATCTCGGTCATAATGCTTGGCAGGAGCCGTGTATTGAAGCTGAAAAAGCCCGTGAACTTTGGCTTTCTCGATTACTCGACCCTCGAAAAACGGTGCGTCGCGTGTGAGCGCGAAGTCGATCTAAACCGCCGTCTCTGTCCTGAGACCTACCTTGGCGTACGTACGATCACAGAAGATGAAAATGGCTTTGGCTTGTCCGCAACGGGCAAGGCGATTGAATACGCGGTGTTGATGAAGCGCCTCCCGGATCCATCAATGCTTGATCAGATGGTCGAACAAAACACGATCACCGAATCGGACATCGCTCGGATCGCGGCGCGTCTTCAAGAGTTCCACAAGTCGGCACGCCGGGGCCCTGACGTCGACAAGTTCGGGGCGATTGAGACAATTCGCTACAATTGGGACGAGAATTTCGAGCAGACGGAACCATTCATTGGCCGAACGATCACGGGATCGGATTTCAATAAAACCCGTGAGTGGGTCAGCTCGTGGCTCGCCGGAAATGAGGAATTGCTAAATCAAAGGATAAGCGGGGGACACATCGTTGACGGGCACGGCGACCTTAGATGCGAGAGCGTCTCGATCACAAACGGGATCTGTATTTTTGACTGTATCGAGTTCAACGAACGGTTTCGGTGCGCGGATGTCGCGGCCGAGACGGCCTTTCTCGCAATGGATCTCGATGCGTTCGGACGTCCCGACCTTGGCTACTACTTTTATGAACGATACTGCGAAGAATCGCGGGACGAAGATCTCTTCAGGTTGTTTTCGTTTTATCGCTGCTACCGGGCGTTTGTCCGCGGGAAGGTTTTGAGCTTCCAGCTCGATGAAGCTGAGGTAACCGACGAACAACACGAGGCGGCAGAACAAAAGGCGAGGGA
>JAOTWT010000094.1 GCA_029862725.1 Acidobacteriota bacterium
ACGGCGTTGGGGTAAATCGTCGTCCGCTCGCCGATTTTCGTATGTGCCCCGACCCTGACGCCATCGTGTAATACAGCACCGACCCCGACGCGCGCTCCTTTTCCGATCGAGACATTTGCGCCGATATAGGCGGCTTCCACCGTCGCGTCTTCGGCGATTACGGCACTCTCGTGCCAGCCTGCAGCTTGTACCGGCCGCAAGATTTGAGCAGCGATACGGGCAAATGCGACCTTTGGTTCCGCGACCCGGATTGCGGTACATCGAAGGTCCGATGAAGGTGGAAATCCTACCAAGATGCAGGCGCTGCGAGGCGCCCGCGACAACTCCTTGACATCGGATTCCGAGGCCAGGAAGGCGAGTTGGTGGTCCGCCACGGTTTTTATGTCGGAAAGACCCTTGATCTCGAGATCCGGATCGCCGTGCAGTTCGCCGCCGAGTTTTTGGGCAATCTCAGACGTCTTCATTGAAACAGGCCTCCGGCCAGCTTCGATTTACGCTGGGCGTGAAAACGGGAGTTGATAAGGGAACCGAATTAAAAAAATCAATCATCGGAAGTTCTATTTTCGATTCTCTGTTTCGTCCACTACTTTTTGGACAAAAAACTGCAGGCCCTCGATCTCAAACCCATGGTGCTCTTCAAGACGTTTGATCACAGGTGCTGCCTCGCTGTCCAGAAAGTCAAGGTCAGCAAGATCGAGCGTGAGGTTCTTGTCGCTGCCGGTGCGCAGATCGAGCGCGATCTTTTCGAGAAGTTCGGCGTCACTAAGGGACATTTCGCCCTTGACCCGCAACACGGTCTTGTTGCGTTCAGGGTCCTCCAGTTGGGTGATATTCGTCGCCATTCGGTAAATGAATTTAACGCTAGATCACAGAAAAAAGCAACCGGTTTCTATCCGACGCCGGCGGCTAGAAATAGAAGAGGCCCCGCCGCATGCCGGCGAGGCCTTTTTCAAAATCCGAATCGGCAGAAGCCCTCCGGGATTTCTAGTTGCTTTTAACTTCACTTGCGGCTTTGCGCTCGGCCCATTTGGCTTTGCGTTCCGCACGCCTCTGCTCGAAGTTTTGCTTTAGTTCGGCGAGCTTTGCCTTTTGTGCATCCGTAAGGACCGCATACATTGCCGCTTTCGTCCGCTGCTTCTCAACGATCAGCTGAACATGAAGTGCACCTTGCTGCTGGGCAATCGCCTGCACCTGGCCTTCATCGAAGTTGCCGTTCGCGGTCAGGCTCTGCATCGTCTTCCTGCTTTCGCGCATTTGCTCCATGACCGGTTTCATCTTCTCACGCGAGGCCTTGCCGATTTCTTTCATCTGCTCTTTTTGAGCATCTGTCAGATCGAGTTGACGAAACATACGGCCCATCATGCCGCCGCCGCGTTTGTGACGTCCGCCGAAATGGGCGCGTTTTCCGTGTTGTCCGAAGCCGCGCTTACCTTCAAATTTGCCATCGCCGCTTTGACCGATAACGAAAACGGTACCGATTGCCACAAGAGCGATTGCTGAAATGGTTGCTATGATCTTCTTCATTTTGTCTCCCTGAAATTGTCTGAATTATTCCTTTTTTTTCCAAAAACTGGCGCGCTTTACTGCGTGCCCGGTATTAAGACGCTTTCCAGCCCCCGATAAACGTCAGAATTGCGCGATGTTGTGTAAAGAAGTGTAAAAGTTGCAATGTTGCTGCCCGGAATACATTAGAATCGGGAACGGGTATGGATAAGATTCTGATAATCGACGACGACGAGGACCTGTGCGAACTCGTGGGCGAATATCTTGAAGTCGAGGGGTTCGAGGTTGATTCGGTCCACGACGGCGCCGAGGGTCTCAGCAGAGCACTGGCTTCCCAACACGATTTAATCATCCTCGATGTGATGCTGCCCTCGAAAAACGGGTTTGATGTGTTAAGGGACCTCCGGAGCGAATCCAGTACGCCTGTACTGATGCTGACCGCGCGCGGCGAGGATATGGAGCGTATCGTCGGTCTTGAGATCGGAGCAGACGATTATATGCCGAAGCCCTTTAACCCGCGCGAACTGGTCGCGCGAATCAGGGCGATCCTGCGGCGTTCGGAGAGTCCGCTTAGACCGGAGTCACCGGATAAGCTGGTCGTTGAAGATCTTGAGGTGTCTAAGTCGGGCCGGTCGGCCAAGTTGGACGGCAAAAAGCTTTCTTTGACGGCAATCGAATTCGAGTTGCTGGTCGCTCTCTTGGAAAATGCCGGAAAAGTGATCGAAAAGGAAAACCTGAGCCTGCAGGTTCTGGAACGCGAACTATCGCCTTTTGACCGGAGCCTCGATATGCACGTCAGCAATCTGCGAAAAAAGCTCGGAAACAGGGATGACGGAGAAAACAGGATTAAGACCATCAGATCGGTCGGTTATATTTACACGTTAAGTGGATAAGGGATGAGCTTGTTTCTAAAAATCTTTTTGTGGTTCTGGCTTGCAATGGCGCTCGTCGTCGGTGCGGTGATGGTCGTGAACTGGTCGACAAGTTCGGAACCGCTTGCGAGGCAGTTCCGAACCTTCGTCGACGAAGCCGTGACGAGCAATGCCGAAACCGCGATACAGATTTATACCAACGAAGGATCGGAGGGCCTTGAGGAGTACTTCGATAGGCTTGAACAGCGACGCCGCGTAAACGCAATAGGTTTTTACGGTGTCGACGGAAATCTCATCGCCGGTACTGACATAAAGAGAGCAAGGAAACTACTCGAGATCGCCACCAGCAGCGGTGTGACCGAGTTCGAGAGATTTCCGGAGATGACCTATGCCGCGAAGCGCGTTGATTCGCGGTCAGGCGAGCAATTTGTCTATGTCGTTGAAATTAAAAGATTTCAGGCCCCGCCGTTTTTCACCTCACGCCTCTTGCTGCAGGCTCTTGCAGTGATACTTATCGGCGGGCTCGTATGCTACGCGCTGGCCCTTTATCTCACCTCGCCGATTGAGAAGCTGCGCGGCGCCGTGCAAGAGCTTGCGGATGGGAATTTTTCGGCGCGGGTGACCGAAAGGATCGGAAAAAGGAGAGATGAAGTCGCCGCTTTGGCCAAAGACTTTGATGAGATGGCACAAAGGATCGAAACCCTTATTACATCGGAAAAGCGTCTGACGCAGGATATCTCACATGAATTGAGGTCCCCGCTCGCGCGTATGAATGTCGCGCTCGAACTGGCGCGTTCGAGGTCAAACGCGGACACATTGCCGCTTATTGGGCGTCTCGAGACGGAATCGCAGCGTTTGAACGACTTGATCGGACAGCTTCTGACGCTTTCCAAGCTTGAAACCGGTTCGGCCGCCTTCGAAAAAACGGAAATCGACTTCACAAAGCTGGTCGAAAATATCGTTTCGGATGCCGATTTTGAGGCGAGCGGCATCGAAAGGGGGGTCGAACTTAAGGTTGCCGACAAGATCAAGATACGCGGCAATGAAACGCTGATCCGGAGCGCCGTTGAGAATGTGTTGCGAAACGCGACCCGTTACACGCCCCGGGGAACTGATGTCGAGGTCGGCCTGACCTCGGACCTTCACACGGCGACGCTTGAGATACGTGATTTCGGGGAAGGAGTTCCCGAGGAGGAGCTTCAAAAACTCTTCAAACCCTTTTACAGGGTCTCGGTGGCGCGCGACAGAAAGTCCGGCGGTATCGGCCTGGGTCTGGCAATCGCCGAACAGGCGGTCAGCAACCACGGCGGCGAGATATTTGCGGAAAATAAGGAAAAAGGGCTTCTGGTGACGATCAAGCTGCCGGTGATGGCTTAGGGGCCCGCGAAATCAAAATGAGTTACCTCCTAATCAGGCAAATTTGGCCCACAAAAAACGCGAAAAACACGGAAGAAATATGGGTTGAGACAGCTTTTGTGTGTCGAGTATCGCCCCAATTTTAAGAAGCGGTCAGATTTTCCAATGACCTACGTGAGGGATCAGCCACCTAATTGTTCGAAACGATAAAAATTCTTCTTTTTCGCGTTTTTTCGATTGTTTCTTGGGCAAACAATTCAACCGCACCTTACTCGGAAATTTCGTTTCTGGCCGCCATGAAAGACCGGACCGAAAGCACTATGAACGCCAGGAATACGAGTGCCGTCACAATCTGCGAAACATAGGCCGCAGTGAAGGTGATCTCTCCAATCTTCGACACCAAACGCCCGACAACCGCGAGAAGTCCGAGCAAAGCGATTACTACCGCGGCGTGCATCAGGTGTTTTCGCAAATTTTCCTTGATCCTCGCAAAATAGCCCAGCAAAAGCAGTGTGATTCCAAAGAATGCAGGTATCAATGCGGTTGCGCTCGTACGCGCATTGATCATACTGACAACATATCCGATGACACCAACGATGATCAGGATCCTTCCAAACGAGATGGCCGTATTTGGCATATTATTTCTCCGCTTAACGTTTGTTTGAAGGTATCAAAAAGTGAGCGTTGATGGCAAAGCGTATCGAATCGGAAAGACACCGGGAATCTTTGAGGAAATGGTACGTTACACTGTGACAGAAAGATTTTTTCGAAATTTCCTCGAGAAGGTTTATGAAATATTCCACGAAAAAATGAACAATGTTGCCCGAGGTATTACAATACCTATGTAACTGGTCGACAAAGATGGAGCACGTTTTTTCAACCAATGTAGAAGAAGCAATCTGAGATGTTTCACGAATGTAAGAAGTGTCGGGAAGACCTCACTCATTTGGAAATAATGGGGATTGGCGAAAACCAGCAAAAGGAGGCAATACTTAAAGTGAAACTGATTCATTACAACCGCGCGCAGTCATACCAGACCCCTCGCCAAGGTCTCGGTTTGGCGGCTGATGTGCAGCCGTAATGGGTTGTCGAAAAGTTAAAGATGAGATGGTGTGTACTCAGCCATCACCCCCATACACTTCTATCCGAGATAATGGAGGGTCAAACTATGATTATCGATGTTATCGATATGGTAGACGGAGCAGGCAAGTACCAAAAGGAAGACCTCATCCGAATGGGATACAAGCACTTCGTCGAACTTACCTTGATGTCAAACGGCTTAATGGAAATGAAGAACAGAATCATAAAAACCGCTGTATCTCAGTCAATCAAAGTCCTTAGGATATGGGGTCATGGAGGCCCCGGGGTGCAAAACGTCTCTTTAGGTACTTGTGACCCGGGAAACAAGGAACATGGAATGTCAGCCATTACGATCAATAATCTGAATAATCTAATTCAGTTGGGACCGTATTTCGCACCAAATGCTCGAGCGGAACTTCGAGGATGCTCAGTTGCAAATGATAAAGGCAGGATGATGTCAGCGCTCGCACGGTTGTGGCAAGTACGCGTACAGGCCACGACTCTTGACAAACTGGAGGGCCATCTTTTCTGGGACAAAATTGTGGAAGCGCGTCCGGGAGTAAAAACCCTCTTTCCCGTAAACCCGATTCCTTTAAGTTTGCGCAGATAATTTGATATCACTAATCAGGGGGTACAAACACATCCGGGAAATGCGCAGGATGCGCGCATATTGATTCAACCGTCCTATTTCCTTAACTCGGATAGCCATAGCAGAATGCATATGAACAGTCTTTGCTATATTAACGGAGAAATTACGTCGACATCTGAAGGCATGATCGGGATCTCAGACCTTGGGTTGCAGAGGGGATATGGCGTATTCGATTTCGGGCGGACCTATAACGGTAAGCTTTTTCACTTCGAAGAAAATATCGAAAGGTTTCGACGGTCGGCTTCCAGTTTACACTTGGCTCCACCGGTTTCCGACCAGGAAATTCTTGAAATAGCAAAACAGTTAATCAAAGGAAGCGGCCTAATAAAACCCGCAGTCAGGTTGATTCTCACCGGCGGTTATTCACCAACGCTGGAGGAGCCGAATTTCATCGTAATTTCGAGACTGTTCAATATTCTGTGTCAACGCTCATTTGCCTGCCCTCAAAGTTTTATCGCGTCATCGAGCCTTCCTGCGAAAAAGATCGACAATTGAGAAAGCGTTTGCTGCCAGTTTCTTATCGGCATCGTCCATTTCTTTTCGGCGTTTTTGATGCCCAGGTAAAGCAGCTTCAAAAGGCTGTTGTCGTTCGGAAAGCCGCCCTTGGTTTTGGTCAGTTTTCGGAACTGGCGATGGACCGCCTCGATTGAGTTCGTCGTGTATATCACTTTCCGGATCGGTTCCGGATACCGGAAGTAAACCGAAAGATTATCCCATTTTCTGCGCCAGGAATTTACCACAATCTGGTATTTCTCGCCCCAGACAGCTTCCAGATCGTCGAGGGCCGTCTCGGCCGCCTCTTTGCTGACCGCACGGTAAACGAGCTTGAGATCCTTCATAAACGCCTTCTGATCCTTCCACGAGACGTATTTCAGGGAGTTCCTGATCTGATGCACGATGCAGAGCTGGACCTCGGTTTTGGGAAAGATCGTCGCGATCGCATCCGGAAATCCGGTCAGTCCGTCGACCGACGCGATCAGGATGTCCCTGACCCCGCGGTTCTGAAGATCCGTAAGAACCGACAGCCAGAAGTTAGCACCCTCTGTCTCCGATAAATACAGGCCCAGGACCTCTTTCTTGCCGTCCATGTTAAGCGCCAGAACCGTATACACTGCACGCGACTGATAGTGCCCGTCAGTTCGTACCTTGTAATGGATAGCGTCCATCCAGACGAAGGTATAAACGTCATCAAGCGGCCTTTCCTGCCACGCCTTGAGCTCATCAAGGATCTTGTCCGTGATCGCGCTGATCGCCGCCGTAGAGACCGAGATCCCGTACATCTCCTCAACGTGTTCCCTGACATCCGAGTAACTCAAGCCGCGTCCCACCATCGAGAGGATCTTCGACTCGATCTCAGTGCTGATGCTGGTCTGGTTCTTCTTGACGATCTGAGGCTCGAATGTTCCAGCACGGTCCCGCGGTGTATTAAGCTCGACATTCCCGACACTCGTCTTCAAAGTCTTGCCCGTCTTACCGTTCTTCCGGTTCGGAACAATGTCATCGGCAAGGTGAGATTCCAACTCTCCTTCCAGTGCCGCTTCCGTAAGCCGTTTGATCAACGGCCCAAGTACCGAATCTTTACCCGTCAGATTCTTTCCCGACTTAACCTCTTCCAACAATTCGTCAAAATCAAATTCTTCTGCCATTATCAATTCTCCTTAGTTTATTAAACTATAACCTAGAGAATTGACACAGAATTTCTAACGCTCCCGTAATTTCAGAGGAACTCCCACCCCACCCGAGCGAAGTCTACAGGGACGGTGCGAAAATCATCACAGTTGAATATCAGAGAGAGCTACCCCACGTTAAGTCCATCAATTACCTCAACATGATAAGGCTGGAACCGCTCATGCGAGAGAAAAAGGCGTTCGACATGCTTTATCATTCACAAAACGGGATCACCGAGTGCCCCAGAAGCAACTTTTTTGCATTTGTCGGGGATACGCTCGTGACACCGGCGGACCACGTGCTCCATGGCAACACCAGGAAGCTCATCCTGGAACTTGCCGAAACTCGCTTCCCAGTTGAAGAGCGCAGTATGAGCCTTAAGGAACTTGACGACATTGACGAGGCATTCGTTACATCGACAACCAAACGGGTCCTTCCCATTTGTAAGATAAACGAAATCGAGATCGGCAACGGCCTGGTCGGCGATCGAACAAAGACGATTATGAGCTTGTTCGACGCGTATACAGAAGCCTACTAGGACTTCAAGCCAAATATCATGAGTAGTTACACTTCCAAATACGAAGTCAGAGATTTGAACGATATGGAGTCCGGATCTTGGTCAACCATCAATAATTTTGCCTGGTAATCTGAAGGATTCTGATATTCTCATACGAGTTTCGTCACGCGAAGTTGGGAAAATAGGTGAAGATATATTCAGCGTCAATCTATCGTCTCTTTGCTGAGCGTGTCCAAGTTGGTTCAAATTGTGTCGTCAGCCGGACGATTTTATTTGATGATGTCGATTGGCAATTTCCATGCAATTGTCTTTGGAAATAATCGATGCACGCAAACATCCAATCGCCTATGAGCCGCACAACAGATTCTTCGAACACCGGCCATACTTTCGCTCCTTTTGCGGTTGTTCTGTTGCCGTTCGCCCTGGCGATGCATATCGCGGAGGAATGGTTCCTGGGCTTTCCCGATTGGGCGCGCCTTGCTCTGGAAATCGATATCGAAGCCGCCCGTTTCCTTTACACAAATCTGATCGGACTCGCTCTGTGTTCAATCGGAGCCGCTATCTCATTTCGTGAGCCGGGTGCGGCCTGGATCGGTGTTTCTCTGGCTGCGCTTTTCAGTGTAAACACAATTCTCCACGCAGGATTGTCTGTGGTTGTTGGAGTTTACTCTCCCGGCACAATCACGGGATTATTCCTGTACATTCCCCTGTCATTCTTGATTTTCCGGTGGTCCGCAACCCATCTTTCGCGCGCTGCCTTCGCCGGGGCATTACTAATCGGTATTGGCATCCATTTCGCAGCGACGCTTGCGGTGTTGATTTGAGGCCGGACAAAATGTTTTTGTTGCTGAATAGAATTTGGGATAGGATGACAGGGTCCGAAAAGGAAAAAAAAATTCTATGAAATACGAATATCCGTACGAAATGGTGCATCTGACCTCTTACCGGGTCACGCTTTCTGAGCCTGAAGTCATCGGGCCCGTTGCCGAGGGCCTCCGATTGAACATCTACATTACCGCAGGCGATGTGTTTGGTCCAAAGATCAAAGGGCTGATCCGGCCGGCCGGCGCCGACTGGCTTACGATACGAAAGGACGGCGTGGGAGTTCTCGACGTCCGGGCAACGATCGAGACCGATGATGGCGCGCTCATTTACACATATTATACAGGACTTGGAGATCTTGGACCGGACGGATACAAGAATTTTCTCGATGGTTCGCCGCCGCCTCCCGAAGGCATCGACCTGAGG
>JAOTWT010000095.1 GCA_029862725.1 Acidobacteriota bacterium
AACAGACAGGCTCTGTTCCATATTGTCGACGATGACCTTTGAGGCCCCAAAGATCGCTTTCGCCTCGACATCTTCGCGCACCGGGGACTCTCTTCTTTCGGGAGCCGGAGCCGGTTCCGGAGCGGCGGCCTTCGTCGGCGCGGCTCCGCTCGGAGAGGAGGCGGGTTCAGACCCGTTCCCATCGAAATTCAAATTGGCGAAATACGATCTCCAGGACTCGTCAACGAGGTTCGGATCGCTCTTGAACCTGTTATAAAGACCTTCGACGTAACTCGCATTCGCGCCGAAATTTTCCTGAATGTGCTGGAAGATGCTGGCAGCTTGATCGCTCACTTTGATTCCTCGGTTGGGATTTCTAGTTATTACTTAAACATAAATTCTATCCTATCCCTCGGAAAAACCAAACAATCCGATACGTATTAGGGCTCGATGAACTGCTAGTTCTTGGCCTTCATTTTGAGGGTCAGGCTGGTGATCCGTTCGCGTGCCTCGATCGTCAGGGGCGACTCCGGATATTCTCGTGTAATCTCAAACCAGGCGTCGCCGTTGTAATGAAGCATTTTGGTATCCGCGTTAAAAAGAAAGCGAATACCGAGTTTCCGGTATTGATCTAGTTCAACGTAGTTCAGATAAAAACTGTGAAGCGGCGCACGCGCTGCCGCCATTTCACCGCGGACAAGAGCGGCGTCAGCCCGTTTTGTGAGCGCTGCTGCTTCCTCTTCAACGATGTCACCGAAAAGCAGCAGTACGCTTGGCCGAAAGGGCGAATCGTCAAAAAGATCCAAAAAGAGCGCGCCGCGCTGAATCTGGACAAAACCCGTCGAGCCGAGTATCAGCTGAAAGACCCGCTGATCGTCATTTTTTCGAAATTTGCCGGCGATCGCTTCCGACTGGATCCAACCGGTGACAGCGGTCGCCTCAGCCACCTTGTAAAACAGCACGCCATCGGCCTCTTTTTCTTCTAATACGGTGACCTCAGTCCCGATGTCGAGTCTTTTAAGGGGCGAAGCGTAGAGACTCGGATCCTGTCTTAGAACGGAAAGCCTCTGATCTATCACAACCGCCGAGCTGCCTTTCGGTGACTCGTTCGACAGTTTCCGCTTCGCCCCTCTCTTCTGTGCCGACAAAACGGCGCAGCCGAGAAGCATAATTAAACACAAAACGAGAATGCGTCTCATTGCCAATAACTCCGCTAAGGTTAACGTACCGCGTATCTTATCTTGTTTGGGGGATAAAACTAAAGTGTTCTGCCGGCCTTTTTGATCTTGGCAGAACCGAAATCGCAGTGAAAATGACAAATGGCCAGCGCAAGCGCGTCCGCCGCGTCGTGGGGCTCGGGAATGTGTTCGAGGTTCAGGAGAATCTTTACCATTTCCTGGACCTGGTGTTTTTCCGCATTTCCGTAGCCGGCGACCGTCTTTTTAACGAGCCGCGGCGAGTATTCGGCGATTTGCAATCCGGTTTGTTCCCCAAGCAAGAGCACTACCCCGCGTACCTGTCCGAGTTTCATCGCAACCTTTACATTTTGTGCGTAGAACGCTTCCTCGATTGCGATTACATGTGGGCGGAACTTGGTAACTACCTCTGTCAGCCCTTCATGAATCTTCGCCAATCTCTTGGAAAACCGGTCGCGGGGCGATGACTTTACAGTTCCATAGGCGATCCCACGGCAATTAACGCCATGTTTTTCAATTACGCCCCAGCCAAGCGTCGCACTACCTGGGTCGATGCCGAGAATGCGGCCCTCATTCGTCGATTCGATTTGTGCGGGATCGGACATAGGTTGATGGTTCGAAATGTCTGCAGAGAGTCAATCGGTTAGTTCGGATTCGTCGATATCGAAATTTGCATATACATTCTGGACGTCGTCGTGATCGTCGATGGCTTCGTAGAGTCTCATCATCTGCTGGGCCTCATTGCCCTCGAGTTTTACATAATTCTGCGGAATCATCGAGATTTCCGCGACCTGGGCCTCGACTCCCGCCCTGTCCACCGCATTTTTAACATCTTCGTAGACGTCGGGGTCCGTAAATATCTCGAAGTTCTCGCCGTCGTCCTTTAGGTCCTCGGCGCCGGCCTCGATAGCAATCTCGAACATCTCTTCTTCCGATTTCTCGGCTTTTCCGATTACAAGATAACCTTTTCGGTCGAACATCCATGCTACCGAACCGGATTCGCCGAGGTTTCCGTTGTTCTTTGAAAGTAAATGCCTCAAGTCTGCAACTGTGCGGTTCCGGTTGTCGGTCATAGTGTCAATCAGGATCGCCACCCCGCCCGGACCATAGGCTTCGTAACGGATTTCCTCATAACTTACGCCCTCGATCTCACCGGTACCACGTCTGATCGCGCGGTCGATGTTGTCGTTCGGCATATTCGCCGCTTTTGCGTCGGCAACCGCTTTCCGCAGCCGCGCATTCATGTCCGGGTCGCCTCCGCCGTCACGGGCGGCGACTGTCAACTCACGTGCGAGGCGGGTAAATATCTTCCCGCGCTTGGCATCTGCGGCCCCTTTTTTATGCTTGATACTGTGCCACTTGGAGTGTCCTGACATTTGATAATTCCTTTCTTATAAACGCTTTTAATATCGAAAGACAAAATATATCACGTGATTTTTAAGGCCGCCAAACCATCCTATTCCGGTACGCGATTTGTACGACATTCGGCCTCCGCCGCTTACTATTTTCAACCCAATTTAACCGAGATCCTGGCGTTTATCGCGGCGGCGTCCAGATTCCTGACGAGGATTGTCTTTTCCCGGCCGGTCTCGCCGCGTATGATTTCCAGACGGCCTTTCGCAATTTTCAGGCACTTGGAAAGCAGCCTGATCAATTCCTTGTTGGCGGCACCGTCGACGGGTGGGGAATTCAAACGGATTTTCAGCCTGCCGTTAAGCTCTCCGTAGATTTCACTGCAAGACGCGCGGGGTATGACTTTCACTCTTAATTCGGTTCCGCCATCGACCTCTCTTGCGTAGTTCATATGGGCGGCAATAGGACACCCTGGACGGCTGCCTGTAGAAATCTGAGCAGTATCAATACGACGATCGGCGAAATGTCGAACATTCCCAAAGGCGGGATTATGCGCCGGAACGGCTCGAGTATCGGGTCGGTCAGTTTCATCAAAAAACGGGTCAGTTTGTTGCCCGTCGAGGATATCCAGGAGAGCACTATGCGGATCACGATCAACAGCGAGTAAATACCCAGAAACCCGTAAAGCAGATATCCCACAAGCCTCGTTATACTCGGATTGATCAGGCTCGACACGACTCCATCGACAGTAAAGAACAGGTTGGCAAAAAGCTGAAGCACGAAATAACCGGCCACGATGAACCCGAGAATCGCCAACAGGGGCGCGAGCCTTGTATCGAGCTTCATTCTTGAAAGCAGTCGCGCGACCGGGTAGACGAACCTGTCCGTGTGCTTCTTGAGCTTGTAAGAAAAGCGTCCGATCCTTCCGAATGGATTCGGGTCGGTGTAGTTGAAGATCAGGCGCAGCATCATCAGAAGCACCACGATCATCACGCAAAAGACTATGAATCCCTGAATTACCGGATAGACTTGTATCTCCATAATCAATTCCTGTTCGTTCTAAGCATCAAGTATACCGTGAAAACAGCCACCGCGGCATCAAATCCGATACAAACACCGGGATAAAAGGCGGGGACAAAAGCGGCACCCGTATGAGCTGTTGTGTCCCAGATGACATGAAGCGCCCATCCCGCTGCCAGATACCAGGGCGATATACGAATTCCCAGGTACGCAAAGGACCCATAAAACACGAGCCCGCCGATCTCAAATGCGATCCATGAGGAGCCGGCAGATCCGTTCGCGAGACCAACGACGGCAAATCCGACATAAATCAGAGCGGCGGCTATCAAAGAGAATCCCAATAAATAGATCCCGGAGCGGGACGAAAGCCTCAGCACGACGGCTAGCAGCCCGATCGAAAGCAAGACTCCCATTATTATTAGAGCGGTAAAACTCATAAATCCGCTCGCACCCGCTCCCCGAAAATGGCCGTTCCTATCCTCACCATGGTTGCACCCTCTTCGATAGCGACCGCGAAATCGTGGCTCATCCCCATCGAGAGCTCACCTGGGAGGTCAGAAAACAAACCTGCTTCCGAAAGGTGGTCGCGAATCCGCCGAAGCCTCGCAAAATACGGCCTGACATCTTCGGTCTCTTCAAAATAAGGGGGAATCGTCATCAAACCCCTGAATTCGAGATTTGCGGCCCCGCTCAGGTATTCGGCCAGTTCCGTCAAAGAGTCTTCCCCAATGCCGTATTTCGTTTGTTCAGACGCAAGATCGACTTGCGCCAGGACGCGCAGCGGTTTGGCAAGCTCTTCTCCGGCGATGCGGTCAAGCCTTTTCGCGAGCCTTAAGGAATCAACCGTCTGTATTACGTCAAAACTCTGGACCGCTTTTCGGACCTTGTTCTTCTGGAGGTGGCCGATGAGATGCCACTCGACGCCGTCTCTTCCGATCTCTTCGATTTTCGATAAACCTTCCTGGACCTTGTTCTCACCGAAAACCAATGCCCCCGCAGCGATCGCCTCCCTGATGATCTCCGGTGGGTGTGTCTTGCTCACGGCGATAAGCCGCACTTCGGATTCGTTGCGTCCCGCGGCAACTGCGGCCTCGCTCACGCGTTCGGAGACGGATTTGAAACGGTCGGAAATGGTCATGATTTCATAATAGGGAAAACACACAGCCATAACAAAGGAACGGGAGATTCGCCGCCGATACCGCGCAGCCTGTTCAACCGGGCTTGCATTGTCTCGGCCGCATCCCGATGATATTTACGCCAACGGCCGGTTGAATGTTTTCGGTATCCAATTGTATATTTAGTTTCGCTTTCGTGCGGACGTGGCGGAACTGGTAGACGCGCGGGTCTCAGAAGCCCGTGATGGTGACATCGTGGAGGTTCAAGTCCTCTCGTCCGCACCAACTTTCCTTTTTCCGGCCGGCTTTGCTTTTACAAGATGCAGAACAACTACGTCGAAGCCTTAAACCGGAACCAAGACTCATTCGGACTCGATTTGTCCGCGGAGACCATAGAGAAGCTCGATCTTTATTACCGGCTTGTACTGGAGCACAATCCGCTTCTACATCTGGTCGGAAAATGCAGCGACGAGGAATTCGCGGTCCGCCATATTCTTGAGTCCATCTTTTTGCTGACCCTCACTGGAAAATCCAGGACATTTGCCGATGTTGGGACGGGTGCGGGACTTCCCGGGATACCCTGTCTTGTGGCAAGCGAGAATCTCCGCGGTTTCCTGATCGAATCCAAAGCGAAGAAATCAAGATTTCTCGCAAACGCGGTTGAGCGCCTGGAAATCGGGGAGAGATGCACGATTATTAACAGGCAGTTCAGCGAAATCAAGAAACCAAACGCCGGTGTCGTGGTTTCGCGAGCGCTCGACAAGCTTTCAAAAAAAATCCCGCAACTCGTCGAATGGTCGGGCAGATCGACCTTGGCGCTTTTTGCGGGCGAGAACGTAAGGCGCGAACTCGACCGTTTGAAGCTCGAATACGATGCATTCCTGATTCCGCAATCCGAACGGCGTTTCCTGTTCCTTGTCCAAGGGCACACCAAAGGGCGCCGGAAACCTTGATTAATTCGTAGAGTTTGCTTATCATTATCGTTTGCGCGAGGGCGTGAATTATATGTGACAAGGGGCATTAATAAGCAATGAAACCAGAAATTCATCCGAAATACGCAACGATGACAGTTACTTGCGCCTGCGGGAACAGTTTTGAGACACGGTCAACGATGGGCGACGACCTGAGCATCGAAATCTGCTCCGCCTGCCACCCGTTTTTTACCGGCAAACAGAAGCTGGTCGATACCGCGGGTCGTGTGGACAGGTTTAAGAAGCGTTTTGCGAAACGCAGCGGAACCGCAACGGCAGAAACCAAGTGAGGTAAAGACTTTGGCGGACTCCATCAGAGACCTTTAGTAATTATCTGCGAAATAGCGCCTGTGCGTTTTCGGCGGCCGCGATCAGCTCTGTAGCGGATCGGCCACTGAACGAAACCAAGGGCGCTATTTTTGTAGATGCTCGTTGAAACAGGCATCCCGGACCCGGGCCGCGAAATCAAAGATGCCGGAGAGTTATTTATGAAGCGATTCTATGCACTTTTTCTTGCACTCGAACGGGATCTGATCGTTGGAGGCCAGGCGGTAATGGAAGGCGTGATGATGCGCACGCCGAATGCCTATGCAATTGCCTGCCGAAGGGCCGACGGTTCGATCGTCCACACATCAGCGGAGCTTCCGAAGTGGAGCGACAAGTACAAATTGCTGAACGTTCCGGTGCTCCGCGGCGGAGCCACTTTGATTCAATCTCTCGCCTTGGGCATCAAGGCACTCAACTACTCGGCTAACATCGCGCAGGAAGACCTGGAACTGGAAGAAGCGCGCGAAAAATCGGTAGCTGCCGAGAACGTTGAAGTACTCGCCGAGGGAACGACCGATGAAGAGTTTGTAAAAGCTCCAACCAAAATGACGTTGCCGCAGGAAAAAGAATCGAAGTCTTCCAAGGCAAAACAGTCGGCAAGTACGGCTGGTTCGATCGTGTTCGCACTTGGATTCAACATCCTCTTGTTTATCGTCGCTCCACTGGTTCTTACGAACTTTTTGTTTATGGGCCTCGGGTGGGCCGAAGCGCCGGTCCTCGCGGCCGGAGCCGGTTGGTGGGAAACCGCAAAGGCGTATGTCTGGGAGATCAAGCCGGCATCCTGGGTGGCGTTTAACCTGATCGACGGTGTGATACGCATGATCTTTTTTGTCGTGATGATCTTTTCGATGTCTTTCCTCAAGGACATTCATCGCGTATTTCAGTACCACGGGGCGGAACACAAAACCGTTTTCGCATGGGAAAAGGGCCTCGATCTGACGGTTCGGAATGCCGATGTTCAAAAGAGGCAGCATCCGCGGTGCGGAACCTCGTTCCTGATGGTAGTGATGCTTGTGGCGATCGTTCTGTTCTCGGTGATCAAGTTTGACGCTCTCTGGCTGAACCTCGTCGTCAGAATCATACTAATGCCGCTGGTTGCGGGTCTTTCGTACGAGATCATACGATACGCGGCAAAGAAGGAATCCGGCGCGATCTTTAAGATCATGACGCTTCCCGGACTCTGGCTGCAGAACATTACGACGCAAAATCCCGATGACGATCAGCTCGAGGTTGCGATCGAGGCCTTGAAGGAATCCCTGAAGCTGGAACCCGATATCGAGCTGGAACCGGCCGCATAGCCATTATGTTTGAAAAGCTCGCACAGATCGAAAAAAACTACGAGGAACTAAACGAGCAGCTTTCGCAGCCCGATGTTACTTCCGATATAAACGCCTATACAACGCTTATGAAGCAGCATGGAGCGTTGGGGGAAGTTGTCGAAAAATATCGGGAAGTCAGGAAGCTCCAGGAAGACCTTGAAGGCGCAAGGGAAGTTCTCGAGGCGACCAAGGATGACGAGATGCGAGAACTTGCCGAGCTCGAGATCGGGGAACTTGAGGAGAGTGTCGCGAAGGGTGAAGAAGAACTCAAGGTGCTCTTGATACCGAAAGACCCGAACGACGAGAAGAACGTCATCCTCGAGATAAGGGCCGGTACGGGCGGAGACGAGGCGACCCTGTTCGCGGCGGAAATCCTGCGTATGTATGCGCGTTACGCCGAGAGGATGGGCTGGAAAATGGATGTCATGGAGGCTTCCGACACGGGGGTCGGCGGACTAAAAGTAGCGTTTGCGATGATCGAGGGCGACGCCGTGTTCTCGCGTATGCGTTTCGAATCGGGGGTCCATCGTGTGCAAAGGGTCCCGCAAACCGAGAGCAGCGGCCGGATCCACACTTCGGCGATTACGGTCGCGGTTTTGCCGGAAGCGGAAGAGGTGGATATTCAGATCGATCAGAATGATCTGCGCATTGACACCTTTTGTTCTTCGGGACCGGGAGGTCAGTCCGTCAACACGACCTATTCGGCCGTCAGGATTACCCATGAACCGACCGGGCTGGTGGTCTCGATGCAGGATGAGAAATCGCAGATTAAGAACCGCGAAAAGGCGATGAAGGTGCTGCGTGCGCGTCTCCAGGAGATCGAGGAAAAGAAACAGCACGAAGAGATGGCCGAAGAACGCAAATCAATGGTCGGCAGCGGAGACCGGAGCGAGAAGATCCGGACATACAACTTTAAGGAAAATCGCGTGACGGATCACAGGATCGGCCTTACGCTCCATCAACTCGAGTTGATCATGGAAGGCGATCTCGATCAGATTATCGAGCCTCTCATCACGCATTATCAAGCGGAGCGGCTTCAGGCTGAATCGGTCAGCGCCAAGTAGAGTTTTTGTTCAAAGTTCTTACGAAGCGGCGGGAATCGATCCTGCCCTTTTTTATTGTCATATGGCGGTAACGCGGCTTTATCTTTTGAGGCACGGGCAATCGGGCGGAAATCTGAGCGGCACTTTTGGCGGCCATTCGGATACTCCGCTTTCTGAGCTTGGGGTCCGGCAGGCGGAAGTGACTGCCGAAGTACTCAAACAGAAGGGAGTTGATGTACTCTATTCGAGCGATCTCCCGCGAGCCGTTCAGACTGCTCAGCCGCTGGCGGAAATTACCGGGATCGAACTAAATAAGACTTTCGCCTTCCGCGAGAGGGACGTCGGCGTACTCGAAGGCCTTACGTTCGAAGAGTCCCGCGAGAAATATCCGGACGATTACTTTGCCCTCGTAAAGAGGGATATCAATCACGTCATCACGGAAGGTGAAAGTTATCGCCAACTTCTGAAACGCGGTGCCGGCGCCCTCAAAGAGATCCTCCGGACACATGCCGGAAAACGGATCGTCATCGTTTCACATACCGGTACGATTTGTTATCTGACAC
>JAOTWT010000169.1 GCA_029862725.1 Acidobacteriota bacterium
ATACCAAATCAGCTTTCCGTTTTGCTTTCTGACTACCGCAAAATCGTTAATACCGTCTCCGTCAAAGTCCTGTGTAACGATCGGGTTATCGCCATCGACCCCAAAGTTCACGACCTGAACAGCAGAAGTCGCACTCAGGTACACATAAAAAGTGCCGGTCGATCGTCGCCAGACGGCCAAATCGTTGATCAGGTCGCCGTCGTAATGACCAGGAATCGGTACATCATCGGCAAATAGGCCAAACGAAAACCCCTGGTAACCTCCAGATCCCAGCGTATGCCAAATCATCTGGCCGCCGATATTCTGGATTGCCGTAAAATCCGTCCTGCCGTCACCTTCAAAATCGATAAACCCGCGATGCGGAAACGCTTGCGAAGTGGACTGGGTGATCTGGAACTCCCTGTCACCGATAAAGATTTTGCCACCGCGAAGCTGTCCTGAATTGCCCGATACGGAATAACTTATCGTCGAGTCGCCGCTGCCGGTTTCAGGCGACGTGATGGTTCCGAAAAACAGGTCTGCATTCTTCTTAACGTTGTAGTCGCAACCGTCCGGAACCGTAACGTCAATCGCAAAATCCCCGCCTTCAGGAAATACAAACTGTGATTCGGGGTTGAGGGTAATGTCGCAAACCGTCTGGTTCGCGAGCGCATTCGCGACATTCAAACGCCCGCCCGATCTGACCGCACCATCCCAATTTGCGAGGGCATCGACCGTATTCATCAGCGTGGCTTTTAAAGAGGCGTTGTTGAGCGCCGGATTATGTGAAGACAAAAGCGCGGCCGCGCCTGCGACGTGGGGAGAGGCCATCGAGGTCCCGCTCTTGGATCCGTAACCGGTACCGTTGAAAATGGTGCTTATGATTCCCGAACCGGGAGCCGCGAGATCCACACTGATTGCGCCGAAATTGGAAAATCCCGAACGTGTATCAGTGGAGGTCGAGGCGGCGGCCGATAGGACCGATGCCGAGTTATAACTGGCCGGATAAGCCGGGGCCGTCTCAACATCGCGGGCGTCGTTACCGGCGGCAAATACATTGAGAATACCGGCATCGCCCATCGCGTCAAGTGCGTCCTTCGTCGCCTGGTCATATCCGCACGCCTCGTCGCATCCGGCGTAGCTGTTGTTTGTGACCCTTATATTCTCGCCTCTCAATTTTAGCGCGGTGATGTAATTGTATGCGTTGATGAGCATCGCCGAAGTCGTTCCAAACCCGGTGGAGTCGTAAATCTTTACCGCGATCATCTTGACGTTCCAATTGACACCGACGACACCGATCGCATTGTTGCCGGCAGCGCCGATCGTGCCGGCGACATGGGTGCCATGGCCGAAGTCGTCATCCGGGTTGTTGTCGTTAAAAAAGAAGTCGTAGCCGTAAACATCGTCGATCAAACCATTCGAATCGTCATCGGTGTTGTTGCCGGGAATTTCGAGGGGATTGGTCCATATATTCGCGGCGAGGTCCTCATGGGTGTACCTGATGCCCGTGTCGATGACGGCGACGATCGTGTCAGAGCTGCCCGTTTCGGTGTCCCATGCCAGCGGTGCGGAAATCTGAGGCATTCCCCAAAGTGTTCCAAAATGCGTGTCGTCCGGATCGACCGCGAGATAGTAATAAAAATTGGGCTGCACCGCCTCAACGGCGGGATCTCTCAGAAAACTTGAACTCGCGGATTCGACCGAAGTCCCTTTCGGCAGCGAAACAAGGGTCCAGGCCGATTGATAAAGGCCCTCACGTTTTACTGCTCCGCTCCGCGCATAAAATGCAGCCTCTGAAGCGGGCTTCAGTCTTACCAGCAACTCGCCCGGAGCAAAGAGCTCGCGGGAGAATTGTGCCTTCGCATCGACGACCGAAAGAGACGCAATCGTAGCGAAGAGCAATAGTTTCCAAAGGAGGTTCATCATATGCACAGTGCCGAAGAAAGACTGAATAAGACGGACAGGTACCACAAGGATACAATTCGCGTACGCTGTAGAGCAAGAAAATACCGAATCGAAGAGTTTTTCTGGTTTTCTGCCCGGGCTATGCCGCCGGTTTGCGGAATTGAAGGCAACGCGAAGCGATACGCGGCACGATTCTAAACACGTTTGTAAGGCAGATATTCCGGCAGCCACATCATCGAACGAATCGATTCGGTCAAGCCGGAGCGTTCCAGCCCGCAGCCCGGGTTTTCGTCAATGTGTTTTTCAAGGACTTTCTCAGCAACGCGCACGGAGATCTCTCTCAGGGTTTGGATTTTGGGATATATCGCGCCTTCACCAACGTCTTCTTCCGTTACACAATCCGTGAGCGCCGAGGCCGCAGTAGTGAATACGTCCGCGTCTATTTTCTCGAACCCGCCGATTGTTGCCGCCAGGCCCACGCCCGGAAAAATAAACACGTTGTTTCCCTGACCGATCCTGTAACTCCTTTTGTTGAATTCGACATCTTCAAAAGGGCTGCCGGTTGCCGTAATTACCCTGCCTTCGGTAAACGCAATAAGATCCGCGGGTGCTGCCTCACTTCGGTGAGTGGGATTAGACAGCGGAAAAACCAGGGGTCGATCGGTGTATTCAAGCATGTTCCGGACGATTTCTTTGGTAAAAGCTCCGGCATGCCCCGAGACGCCGATGAGGACCGTGATTCTTTGGTTTCCGATCAGATGTGAAAGGCTTACTTCGGTGTCTGAAGAGCCATCCAACAAAGTGGCAGGATCTTTCGCGAAGGGTCGTTTGTATTCTTCGAGGGATGGACGGCCCTTTACGATCAAGCCTTTGGAATCAAGAACAAAGATCCTTTGGAATGCTTCCTTCTCAGACAGACCTTTCTGAACGAGCGCGGCCGCTATCTGATAGGCGATCCCGCCTCCGCCTGCACCCGCTCCATAGATCGCGAAATGCTGGTCCGCCAGTTTCTCCTTCTTAAGCTTCAAAGCGGTGTTTATCCCCGCCAGCGCGACCGCCCCCGTGCCCTGAATATCGTCGTTAAATGAGGGGAGGACCGTTTTGTAGCGATCCAAATTCCGGAATGCGTTTTCTTTACTGAAATCTTCCCACTGCAGCAGGGCCTTCGGAAAACACTTCCTTAAGTTTTCAACAAACCTAGATATAAAGATGTCGTATTCTGCCCCGGTAATACGCCGTCTCTTCACCCCGAGGTACATCGGATCACGCAGCCTCTCCTCATTATTCGTACCAACATCGAGAGTCACCGGAAGGCAACTCGCGGGATGGATGCCGGCTCCCAGGACGTAAAGTGAAAGCTTTCCGATCGGGATTCCCATTCCCCCTACCCCCTGATCGCCGATCCCGAGGATCCCCTGGCTATCGGTTGCGACGATGACGCGTATGTCTCCGGAAGGAAAATGGTGGATCATTTCCGGTAATGTGTCGACGTTGTCCGGAGTAATGTAGAGCCCTCTCGCGATTTGAAACCGATGGCTGAATTGCTGGCATGCCTCCCCGACGGTCGGGGTATAGATGATCGGGAGCATTTCTTCCAGATGTTTCGAAACAGTTGCATAATAAAGAATTTCTTTTCGATCTTGGAGTGACCGTAGAAAAGCATATTTATTTATGTTTGACTTTAGCCGGCAGAACCCTTCATAAACCCGTGCGACCTGTTCCGATAGATTCGTTATGTGAGGCGGCAGCAATCCGTTCAGGTGAAACTCGTCCCTTTCCCGCTTTGTGAATGCCGTTCCCTTGTTCAGGAACGGATCATGGAGCAAGTCCCTGCCGTCCAGCGCAACGGGGATAAAAGACCGCCCGGATTCGTCTTTCCAATTTGAGTATTTTTCTATACTCACGATCACCTCGTTTGAAATGTTTACCAGCCTTGATTAATACTCGAATTTTCAAAAAGAGAGAGTATCGGTACCTGCCGCAAACCGGGTTTGGTTCCTATTTCCCTTTGATGTATCAATAATTCGGCCTCCTTGGTATTGATCCCATTATAAGACAGTCTTATAATGATTAGGTCTTTAGTATTAGCTGATCTTGCACAAAATGCAACAGGGCTCCGGCTGTAAGGAGTCTTGTTCGGAATGAAGATAAATGGAGCCAAACAAGAAGCTTAGCCAGGGATGTTTTGCGATGCTCGCGCGGACTGCGCTCGTTCGTTTGATATCTGTCGTCGTGGTTCTGGTGATGGCGGTGGTTTCCTGCGGGATTGGAATGGTCGTGGGAAGTTTCAAAGGCGGGACCTGGGGGCTAATTACCGGAACGTTGCTTTTTGCTGCGGCTCTATTCGGCGGCGGGTTTGGATACGCCTTTATAACGGTCTACCGCAGAAAGCTCTATCTGGATAAGGCATTTTTACCGATCGGATTAAAGGGAAGCATTTACCGCATCTTCTTTCGTCGCTACGCCGGTGAAATTCGCGGCCGCCAGGTCGAGGTTTATTTTTCAAGGGGTCCGATGGTCGAAATCCTGATTCGAACCGATTTGAAGACACGACTGGGTGTATCCCCAGCCTATGGCGACACGATGTTTTTTTCGAAACACATCGGCGCGGAGCCCCTTGAGCACAACATCGACAATCTTAAGAACCTGCGCATATGGGCGGATGAGGAACCGTGGGCAAGAAATCTGCTTTCGGAACCTTCAGTTCAGCAGAAAATGATCAGAACCCTGGGTGGCCAGACGTTTTTTGTACGGAGTTTTCTGAAGTTCTTTCCCGAGTATCTGCAGCTTCATTTTAGCGGTAATACGAACATCTTTTCATGGGAAATCCCTCCCGCCCAGGTCGAACAGTGGTTTTCAGATGCCTTTGGAATTCTGGAGTTCGCCGAGTCCGGGATTGCTCCTCCGCAAAACCCGATCGAAATGAGCTCAGCGGAGAGACTTGCTGTTTCCATAAGAAGAAAGGACACGACGAAAATCTCGATAATCCTCGTCGCCTCGATGCTTTTCTTTTTCTTCTTCGTGTTTGTTGTTGCGATGTTGTTCGTTTTTTTGGTCGGTTAGTGCTTCCGGAGTTGCAGCAGAAGGCCGTCAGGTGAATGGCATGACGATTCTGACCGTTGATCTCAGGCGATATCCGAAGCTATGGCTACTCGCGGGCGTTTCCTTGTTTCTTGTCTCAAACGGTAACTGGACGATCTCGCTGGCCGCCTGGCTCGCGCCCGTCTTTCTACTCAGATTCGCGCGGACTTGTAAGGCGATGGTCAGCATACCGGTCCTTTTGCTGTTCTTCCCCGTAGCGACCTATTTCATGCTTTACGGCATCATTCCCCCGAATATCGGTGCTCTCACTTATATATTTACGGTCTATTTCGGTTTGCTCTGGCTGTTACCCTATATCGTTGACAGGCTCCTTTATGAATCCGGCCGCGGATTTCTTATGACCCTCGTTTTTCCTGCGACGGCGGTCGCGGTCGAATACCTCAACGGCCTCTTTTTCGGTACCTGGGGAGCGATCGCCTATACGCAGGCCGGCAACTTGCCCTTTTTGCAGATGATGTCGGTAACGGGAATGTGGGGACCGACGTTTCTTGTGATGTGGCTTGGGCCGGTGGTGAATTGGGCGTGGGAACGGGAATGGAGACTCGAAGACACAAGGTCCGGGCTGGCGATTTACGTTGGGATCGTAGCGCTCGTCTTCCTGGCCGGCGGCGCAAGGCTGGCCTTTTCCCCGCAGGAGACGGAGACCAGGAAAGTTGCGGTTGTGATTGGCAATCAAGAACTCAAAACCTATAAAGACGAGCTCAACAAAACCGGTCACGAATCACTGGCGGAGTTGGCGAGAGCGGACGCGGAAAAGGCCCGTGTTATTTCGAATGATCTTGTCGTTGGCATTCTCAATAAAAGCAAGATTCAGGCTCAAACGGGAGCCGAGTTTATCATCTGGCCCGAATCGTTTGCGAGGGTCATGGAATCTGATGAGGCTGGAGTTCTTCGACTGGCCGGGGAATTTGCACGCTCGGAAAGCGTCCATCTGCAAATTGCCTATTATCGTTATCCCCCGGATTTTCCCGATACTTACGCCAGGAACAAGACAGTGATGTTTCTTCCGAACGGCAAAATCGCCTGGCAATACATCAAATCTTCGCTCGTGCCGGGCGTACTGGAAATCCCCGGCGACTGGATAATCCCCGCCGTTAAGAGTGGCGAGGACAACTTGGGAACGTCAATCTGTTACGACATGGACTATCCCAATTTGATCCGGCAGGCGGGGCAGAAGGACATTGAGCTGATGATTGTGCCTTCGTGGGACTGGGCGGCGATCAATCCCCTGCACACGGAGATGGCCGTTTTCAGGGCAATCGAAAATGGTTTTTCCATGGTCCGCGCAACCGCGGACGGGACCTCGATCGCTGTAGATCCATACGGCCGCGTCATGTCACAGATGGACTCGTTCGCATCGAAAGACGGTGTCATGTCGGCCAACCTGCCGGTCGCGTCAAGGCGGACCGTCTATTCCTTCATCGGCGATCTGTTCGCGTGGCTATGCCTGGCCGCGATGCTAATGTTTGTTACGAAGCCGGTATATGACCGAATTAAACAAAGAGGTGCAGGATGAGAATTGGTGGAACACCTGAGAACAGGTTTTCGAAACTGGAGATCAAGGAATCCAATCGGGCTTCTCTATTCTCAAACGATTCGATAATGCCGTCCTGCGGAAAACGCTGCCCCAAGCGACTGTGTACCGGGGCGTGTGAGCAGAGTTCTCTGCACCTGGGAAGGCACGT
>JAOTWT010000097.1 GCA_029862725.1 Acidobacteriota bacterium
CGAAAAGGGTATCGATATGCCGTATCCGACCCGCGTGGTCTTTAACAAATCCGTCTCGTGAATCAGGGTACCCAACGCTGACCTCGCACCTTACGGAAGTTCGATTTCAAGGAGTGCGAGGCCTCCATTTTGTTCGGACTCAACTGTGCCGATCCCGCAGATCAATCTTTTTCGCGGGTTCGGCAATTTGCTGATCCGCCCGAATGCCTCAAAAACCTCGCCCAGCTTGTTTTGAGATTCGTGTTCGAGCAATTCAACGGCACGGGGACGCGACGCTTTGACGATGATCTGCCCGTTTTGTTTGCCCATATCCAGCAAGACGGTTGCCGAAGGGTATCTGAATTTTTCGGGGTCTTTCCCAAACAGTCCGCATTTTGCGATTTCACGAACAAGCTTTCCCTGTACACGTACGATCCCTGTCATGAAATCGGGATGCCGGCTCAGCCCGCCTGCAAATGTCTTTTCGTTTACAACCGGCACACGGAGCTTTGGATATACCTTCGTATTCAGATAGTTGTAGGAAACGGATACCATCAGGGGCACCGCGATAAGCCACCACATTACGAGTGTCGGCCAGGGAACATCGGGTTTGCGTGCTTCAATCCTTCTGCCAAACACGTACCAGGAGACCGCGCGAACGAGAGGATACGAAAACGTCATGACAAGGAATACCCAGCCGAATACCCATTCAAAGTTAAAAGCGCACATCGTCTCTGAGCGCCCGGCCTGAAAAAGTGCGATCGCCGGAATAAAAAACACGGCATCCAGAAAAACGTAAAAAGGCTGAGTACTCAAAAACCGCAGATTCGTGTCAGTCGATGAAAACAACAGTTGGCGGTCGATCCGCTGGCTCCAGATGGCCGGAAATACAATAAAGTAAAAGCTGACGAACGTTGCCGCGATACCGACGATGCCAAAGAGCCACATATAGAGATTAAGAATGTCGCCGATAGGCGGGCAGCCGCGGACGCCGAACAAGAGCGCCGCCTTGCCGGCCGCGTAAGCAACAAGCACAATGCTCAAAGCCTGCAGACCCGCAATGCGCGCCACACTTAGAAGCTGCCAAAAGTTCTTTAGCAGTGATTTGGGATCCATTTGCGAGATAAAAAACCGCCTGATTCTGGGGTAAGAAGAGAATACTCGAAGGAGTTGAGCCCCTGCAAGGGCATCCCTGAGTCCGGATATGAGTTTCCCTTTAAGGTCACCGCACGGGTCCGTGTCCTCGCGGGAATTACCCGGCCGGTGTAAGACCGATCGACTATGACTGTGGCCGGGTTTTAATTTGCGCCTGATCCTGGTTGAACTGTCGATCGAGACTGTTTGAAATAAATGAGGCTTTCGATTTTGCTTTTTCGGCCGTTTCGCCAGCGAAATGCATATCGACGGTGGTGCAGAAGACTTCCAACCACCGCTTGAAGTGAGTCGTGAGCAACGGCGCTTTCTCGTTGAGTTTTTGGTGGGTCAAAAAGGGATTCCCAAAATAGACCGGTTCGCCGAATAGTGTCTTTACCCAAAAATCGGTGATCACGGGAATATGCGAGGCTAAATCGAGATCGGCAAAATGACCGCCGATCAGCTCATCATTTGTCGCGGTCTGATAAAACTTTTCGAGCAGGAATTCTAGGTCCCGACGAGTTTTTATATCCCTCATCGCGGCGCTTATTCGGTTGAAACTTCTTCTTCGCCGTGAAGTGCGGCGTTGATCGTGTGCCAGCTCAGCGATGCGCATTTAACGCGCGCGGGAAACTCAAGTACCCCGGCAAATATCCGCAACTTTCCCAGTTCGTTTTCTTCCGATTCGATATCGAGTTTGCCGGTCACCATTCGATGAAATTGGTCAAAAAGCCGTTCGGCATCGGCAATTGTCTTACCCTTCAATGTCTGGGTCATGATCGAAGCCGAAGCTTTGGAAATCGCACAGCCCGATCCGGTAAACGAAACATCCGTCACCGTATCGCCATCGAGTGTCGCAAATACCTTTAACTTATCTCCGCACAAAGGGTTGTTCCCATCGGCATATTTGTCCGCATTCTCGATCGGGCGGAAGTTCCGCGGGTTCTTGTTGTGGTCCAGAATGACCTCTTGATATAAATCGTTTAGTTCTGACATGTGTCTTTATTTTACCGCAGTGAATTCCGGGTCGTCGATATTTCCGGTGTTCTTTGTATTCGCCGGCTCAAAAAGCATCACCTCGACTTCCTCTTCCGCGACCGGCCGGTGTTCGACGCCGCGCGGAACAATGAGGAATTCGCCTTCGCCGATTTCGACGCTTTTGTCACGAAACTCGAGCCTGAATGTACCCCTGAGCCCCATAAACATCTCGTCTTCGTTTTCATGATGATGCCACGGGAACTCTCCCCGGAACTTTACGACCTTTACTTCCTGACCATTGAGCTCACCGACGACCCTCGGCCGCCAGTGCTCGCTGATTTCTTCGAGTTTATTTTTCAGGATTACTTTTTCCACGGGCCCTATTTTCTTCTGAGACGCTGCGTTCGCCACGCACGCTACGGACGCACCAAAGAATTGGTTCTATTCGAAATGAAAAAGGTGAACAGGCAGAGTGAATAGCCAAAAACGACCATGTATCCGTTTCCACGCATTTTCAATAATTTTCTTTGCGCACTTTGCGTCCTTCGCGATCTCTGCGTCAAAAACCAGAATACGATCACCGTCAATAGCACGCCTGCGGCGCTCTCTTGTTTCAATCTATTTGTCCAACAGCCGGCGGTGATAATTCAACTGCCCAAGGTGATACGAAAGGTGCCCCGACATGTATGCAAGGATCGTACCTTTGTCCATCTGCTTGTCGAAGAGTTTTTCCGGGTAATCTTCGGCGAGTTCTTCGGTGGTCATACCGGATATCGTGTTCTCAACGATTCCGGTGACTTCTTCGATCCTGTGAAGCAACTCCTCCCGGCTCAATCCTTTTTCAGAGAACTCGAGGTCCCGTTCGCGAACATAGCCGGTATCGCCGAGCATCGCGCCGATAAAGTGGTTCAGATTGCCGACCAGATGAAGGCAAAGATTGCCGCCCGAGTTGATGATCCCTTCGGCGACCTTCCAGATATTGTCCTCGTTCTCATAAGCCTCGATCTCTTTCCGGAGGTCACCGAGTTTGGTCGTGTACGCCGCCAGTAATGTGCTCTTTAGAGTGTTAGTTTCGCGTGATTCCGGCTGTTGCATGTTCATCTCCTTTCAGCATCCAATGCAACTTGGTGCTTTCTATAAATTCTTTTCCAGGAAATCCGTGATCTCCTTCTCACGTTTTGTTTTAATACGCATCATGTCGGTTCCGTGCCCACCGTCGGCAAAGATCTTCACTTCGTACTTGTCATTGGCCCCCATCCTCTCAAGGTTCCTGACCGCGTCAGCGGACGCCTTGTCGTCTTCCGCAGCCAATATCAGAAGCGGACGGTTGCCATATTCCTTTATAGCGGAGTCCAATTGCAGATTTCCAAAATAATTCATTCCCGGCGAAAGCAGCACGACCGTTTTAACCTCTTTGTTTCGCGCGGCATATATTAGGGCAAGACTGCTGCCGTAAGAAGCCCCGACGATTCCGATCCGGGACTTTTCTATATTCTTTTTCTCAGAAAGAAATCTGATCGCTGCATCAACATCGGCCATCATTCCGTTTACAGCCTCTTTAGACCGTTCAGGTTTTAAGGCGTTGCCATCTTTTGTCTTCACCGATTCGCCAAACCCACGGCCATCGATCGCGAGGGACGCTATATCCAAATGACGCAGCGCGGTGCCAAGACTGTGAAAAGAGCGTCGGTCACTTCCCCACTGGTGCAAAAGCAAGATCGCGCCCGATTCTTTCCTAGGTGCATCCCAAAACGATCCCGCGATCTCCAGTCCATCCTCCGATTCGAATCTAACAGGAACCGGATCAAAAACGCTCTGCTCAGGCATGATCGTTTCCGGTTGTTCGACGCCATCGGCGATGTCCCGTTTTTCCTGCGTCTGTAAACTGCAGCCAACAGATAAAAGAAGAATCGCCGTTACGAACGTCGAGACGAAAAGTGCTTTCATATATTCCCTCCACATCGTGACAGCCGGGCTGCTATCCGAAAACATCTATCACTTTTTGCACCGCTTCCGCGAGCTTGTCCACTTCTTCCTTTGTATTGTAAAAAGCAAAAGAGGCCCGCGCCGTCGCAGGCACTTCGTAAAAATCCATCACCGGCTGCGCGCAATGATGTCCCGCCCGGATCGCGATTCCCTGCTGATCCAGTATCGTGCCGATGTCGTGCGGATGAACATCTTCTACCATAAACGAAATTACCGAAGCTTTTTCCGAAGCGGTCCCGATTATCTTGACGCCCTCGATGGCGCCAAGTTTCGAAGTGGCGTACTCGAGAAGCTCGTGCTCATGTGTAAAGGCCGCGTCCAGATCGATCGAATTCAAATAGTCGATCGCCGCGCCAAGACCGATGCTGGGAGCAATTGCGGGTGTTCCCGCTTCAAACTTTTCCGGCAGCCCGGCATAAGTTGTTTTTTCGAAGGTGACCGTCCGGATCATCGAACCGCCACCCTGATAAGGGCTCATTTTTTCGAGCCATTCCTTCTTGCCGTAAAGCACGCCGCTTCCGGTCGGTGCAAACATCTTGTGACCCGAAAATGCGTAGAAGTCAGCGTCAAGATCCTGAACATCGATCCTCAGATGCGGCGCAGCCTGTGCACCATCCACCAACACAGGGATGCCGAATTTGTGGGCGGTTTCAATCATTTCCTTGACCGGGTTAATTGTCCCGATAGAGTTCGATACATGTGAGACGGCGACCATTTTTGTACGTTCGTTAAGGAGTCCCTCGTATTCGTCCAGGATCAACTCGCCCGCATAGGTCATCGGAATAACGCGGATTCGCGCTCCGACCTCTTCGGCGATCAACTGCCAGGGGACGATGTTCGAGTGGTGCTCCATTTGCGAAAGGACGATCTCATCACCCTCGCCGATGAACTTCCGGCCGTAAGCGGAAGCAACGAGGTTCACGCCTTCGGTCGTCCCCCGAACGAAGATGCACTCTTTGGATTCCGCGGCATTGATAAACCGGCACACCTTCTCGCGCGCCGCCTCGTATTCTGAGGTCGCCTTCTGCGAGAGATAATGAACCCCGCGGTGGACGTTGGAATGTTCTTTCTTGAGATACTCGCTACCACGTTCGATAACGAGGCTGGGAACCTGGGAAGACGCGGTGTTGTCCAGATAGACCAGCGGATTTCCATTCACCTTTTGCGACAGCACCGGGAAGTCTTCTCTGATTTTTTCGACGTCAAAACTCATTTCTTTTGCTGCTTTCATTTCAATTTTGTTTACCGCAGAGATCGCGAAGGCGCGGAGATCCTTTTCCGTCGATAAAACATCGTTTTTCAAAATTCTCCGTCTGCTTGTTTCTACTCCCGCGAACTACTGCGAACCTCATAGACGATCTCTCTGCCCCCTCCGCGATCTCTGCGGTTCAAGACCCCTACAAACGAGCGTGGAGACGGTTCAGCACTGCTTCGTCCAACTCCTTCTTGATCGACGGGACCGTGATCTTGTTGATGATCTCCTCGGCAAACCCGTAGGTCAGAAGGTTTCGCGCGAGATCCTCATTCAAACCCCGGCTGAGCAGATAAAACATCTCTTCACCTTCGAGCTGACCGACAGTCGCTCCGTGAGCACACTTAACATCGTCATTATAGATTTCAAGTTGCGGCTTCGTATCGACCCTCGCATCGTTAGACAACAACAGGTTTTTGTTTGACTGGTTGGCGTCGGTTCCGCTCGCGTCTTTGTGTACAAAAACCTTCCCGTTAAACACCGCCCTCGATTTTCCGTCGAGGATGCCCTTGTAATTCTGATGCGATACGCAGTTTTTGACCGTGTGGTCGATCCTCGAATGGGTGTCCGTATGCTGCCCGTCTTCGACCAGATATAGGCCGTCGACCCAAGCTTCGGCTCCCTCCCCTGTAAATTCCAGGTTTGCGTCATGCCGCGCGATCTTTCCACCTAGATTAATGTTCGTTGCGTCGTACACGGAGTCTTTTGAAAGTCTTGCTTTGGAAACGCCAATGTGGAATGCCTTGTGGCTCTCGCGCTGGACGCGTGAGTGTTTCAGGCGTGCGTTCGGTTCCAGGACAATCTCTGCAACTGTGTTCGTCAGATACCGCGCCTCGGATGTTCGCGTAAAGACCTCGACCAACTCTGCTTCGCTGCCTTCGTCACCGACGAACAGAACCCGCGGAAAATTCGCACGTTCTTCGGTTGACGCAAAGATCACGTGAATTTCCTTATCGACCCTTACGTTTTTCGTGACGTGTATAAAAACGCCGTTTTCGGTAAAGGCCGTGTTTAGTGCGGTAAAGGCGTTGAAGTCGTATTCTACGATCTTTGAGAGATTCGCTTTAAGCACCTCTTTGTCGAGCGAATCGGCAAAGCTCGCGATCGTCACCCCATCTGGCAGTCCATCGATCACGCTCAGATCGCGTCTGAAAACTCCGTCGACAAAGGCCACAATCAATTCGCCAGTCACTGCAAACCGCTCACTTCTAACGGCTGACGGCTCGCTGTTTGCACCGCCCACCGCGAACGGCTTGCTGGCCACCGCCTTTACATCCGTATACTTCCACTCCTCGTCACGGGTTGTCGGAAATCCTTTTTGCGTAAAATTCGCAAAGGCTTCGCGCCGGAGTGTCACCAACCATTCGGGTTGAGCCGAATCCCCTATGCTTTCCCGGAATGCCTCGTCAAATATTGTTGCTGCCTGTGCTTTCATTAATTTTAAAATCCCATAGTTTAGAGTCGGGCTTTGTCCGACGGTGCCCTGCGAAGCACGGCTCTAAACACAATCTTTTCTTATTTCTGCGTCGGGCTTTGCCCGACTGGGGCGAACAAGTTTTGTTAAAACTAAAAGCGCCGATGTCATCTAAATCCAACGTCTTACCTTTTTCTTAAACCCTTCGTATTTCTCGCCGTGTTCCCCGCTTAAAAACTCTTCTTCGAGCCTTACCTGAACATTCATCAATAAGTCGCCCATCAGAAAAGTGCCAAACGTGAGCGCATTTGGTATCGAAAGAAACAATCCCAAGCCGCCAAATCGCATACCCAGAAAAATCGGGTTTCTTGAATACTTGAACAAACCGGTGCTGACAAGATCCGTTTTGTTCTCCTTATCAATCCCAACCCTCCACGACCTGCCCATCTGTGCCTGCGCGATCACAACCCAAATCAGCGAAAAGCACATAAGCGAAAACCCGAAAAGCCTGAGCCAAGGATTTTCGAGCCATTTGATTGGCGCCAGATACCGGTAAACGGTCGGCCAAAAAGAAAACGCGATAACCGCAATCACGTTCAAAAGCAGGCTCAACCTAAATCCAACGCCTATGTAGTCGTAAGCCGAATCGCTTTTACCAAAAACATATGGGTTGATACCCGTCTGCTTCCAGACCTGGTAGGAACGCCAAAAAAAAGCGATCCCAAAAAACGCGGCAAAATAGACCGGAAGAGCAATTCTGAGTACCTGGTCCATCAATTTCCGGCCGCTTTGAAGGAATCATAGCCCTTTTCTTCGAGTTCGAGCGCGAGTTCCTTGCCGCCTTCCTTGACTATCTTTCCGTCCGCCAAAACGTGGACGTAATCCGGAACGATGTAATTCAAAAGGCGCTGATAATGCGTCACGAGGACGATCGCGTTCTCATCCGATTTCAACTTGTTTACGCCTTCCGAAACGATTCTGAGGGCATCGATATCGAGCCCGGAATCGGTCTCGTCGAGCACCGCCAGTTTCGGATCGAGAACAGCCATCTGGAGAATCTCGTTGCGCTTCTTTTCGCCTCCTGAGAAACCTTCATTTACCGACCGTTTGAAGAACGACGGGTCCATTTCGACGGTTTTCGCTTTTTCCTTCAAAAGGTCGTTGAACTCGAGCGGATCGAGTTCCTCGCCGCCACAGTGCTTCATCTTCTCGTTGTAAGCGAGACGCAAAAACTGCGAGTTTGAAACACCGGGGATCTCGACAGGGTATTGAAACGCCATAAAGACGCCCTCGCGTGCGCGCTCGTCCGGTTCGAGCGCGAGCAGGTCCTTCCCTTCATAGAGAATTTCACCTTTTTTTACCTCGTATGAGGGGTGTCCCGCCAGAACCTTGGCAAGAGTCGACTTTCCCGACCCGTTTGGCCCCATGATGGCGTGAACCTCGCCCCTGTCTATCTGAAGGTTTAATCCCTTCAGAATCATTTGCCCGTCGATCTCAACGTATAGGTCTTTAACTTCTAATAACATTTTTATTAATACAATTGCCAAATTAGGTTCAGAGTCGCGATTCGCCCGACATGCAGGGCAAGCCCTGCTTTAATCTGTTCCCAAATGAATCTCTCTATCAATCCGTGCAGGGAACAGCCCGACTGCACAGATCAAACTTGCGCCTCTTCCTGCCTGATCCATTTGTACAGGCCCCGTGCGTGAAGTACCAGAAAAATACAACTTCCAATGATCACGGCGTAGCTGCCGGTTATGGCGCCAAAAATTATCCAGCTCATACTCGCGACCATAAAGACAACAAAACCAAATTTATTCTGGTTTCCCAGCAGGTAAACACCTGAGAGTCCGCACGCAGTCGCAAGCCAATCGATTCCGTAATATTGAAAAATCTGCATTATCTGACTCCAGTCAAGCTCCCGACGCCGAGAATTCAATCTCATCCAATATGATCTTAAATTCGCTTTCCGCGGCCGGC
>JAOTWT010000098.1 GCA_029862725.1 Acidobacteriota bacterium
CGGTCGACCCGCACGACCAGGCATGGAATCTGATCGCCAACAGTACGAATGTTAACGACTTCCGCAACTATCTGAATCGTTTCGGACAAAGCGGTAAACACGCAAGCCAGGCCAACCAGATGATCGTCCAGCTGACAACTCCGGTCGACCCGGACGACCAGGCTTGGAATCTGATCGCCAACAGCACGAATGTTAACGACTTCCGCAACTATCTGAATCGTTTCGGACAAAGCGGTAAACACGCAAGCCAGGCCAACCAGATGATCGTCCAGCTGACGTCGCCAAATAGCGGGTCTGGGATGTCGAACTCTGCGTTTATGTCCAATTGGGCAAGTCAGCAAGGAGCCAAGTTTCCACTCACGATTGGTTCGATCACACTCACCCGTGCCATTCCAAACCCATCCCAGAATTTTGTCGACCTCCAGGGCTGGACTCCCGCTCTCAGCGGTTTTGACCCGCGGATCAAGGAGCAGGCAGATAACCTGAAACCAGCGTTAATGGTTGAGTATTGCGCGTCCGGAGCCGCACCGCGGAACATCAGGATGCGCGTCAACATCCTCGACAATACTCAAATGATCGGAACCGGAACTTCATATTGGATTAATCCGGGCGATTGCGCTTCCGTCGGCGCTCCAAATCCGGGAACGCTATCGCAAGAAGACCTGTTTTGGAACTCGATCCAGAACAGCACGAACCGGCAGGACTTTCAGAATTATCTCAGCCGCTTTGGGAACAACGGTAAGTACGCTCCTCTCGCACGGCTGAAGTTGAACCAACTACCCGCCGGCCCCGGCACCACAAACCCGGGAAACCTTACGCCTGAAGATCAGTTCTGGAAATCGATCGAATTCAGCAGAAACCAAAGTGACTTTCAAACGTATCTGACCCGCTTCGGCAGTAACGGGAAATACGCTGCGCTCGCCCGGCTCAAGATCAGCCAGCTCCCGGCACCGCAAAGCCCGGACGATCAAAAATGGGACAGCGTCAAAAACAGCTCTGATCCGAATGATCTTCAAAGCTATATGAACGCCTTTCCAAACGGGAAACATGTTCAGGAAGCCAAACAGAAAAAAAGCCGAATTGAAAACCAAAACGCTGAGGCGAATTTTCTCAGAAATGCCGAATTCGGCTCGCTGGGCGAGATATCGACGTTTAGAAAAGTCTTTATCACCGCGACGGATTTTAACAGCAGAAGCAGGATTGTATCGGAACTCCAGAAGAAGATACCTTCGCTGGTCATCGTCGGGAACCGGCAATCTGCCGACTTTTTTATCGAATACCAGCTTACGGTGACGATGGCCTGCGACCCGGGTACAAGCACGGCCGTCAACGCCTGCGAGCTTCACACCGGCAAAATTTGGGTTCATACCTTGAAGCTGATGGGCACAGGCAACGAATTCAACCGGATTTTATGGACCAGGACCAAATCAAAATCCTATAGCGACCAGGGAGTCAACCTCTTTACAAAAAACCCGGCGGCGCAAACCGTTAGTGATTTGATCAAGGAGCTGAAGGAACTGGGATTTTAATATCCTTCAATTTATTTCGCTTAATCGTTTAATTTGGCGGGTTGGAGAACCGTTTCTATCCGTTTTCCAACCCGCGAGTGCACCCAGGAATTCCGAAGCCTGTGCAGATTTGCAAGTGAGTCGGGATACCTTCAATGTGCCGGTTTCCGCTCTGCTCAGCCTCCAATCCGGAATTCAAGAGGGCGCAAACGGCAGGAACAGCATACCCCTCAACCGCACCGAGCCGGCCTACACCTTGGAAGGCCTTGACCTTTTTCCGGCGAATCATCTTGAGGTGACATTGGGCGACGGAAAGACATCCGCGGGCTACACGATTAAAAAAAGAACTCTCCCAGCAACCTCATCTTCGACGATGTACGGCTTGATCCGCAGACCTTATCGAAGTGGTTTATCGGGATATCGACCCCAGTAGTCCGTCACGTCGAACCTTCTACCGGATCTGAACCGTAAAACCAACGTTACCTGAATTGTTTGGAACGGTATGAGGGAGAGAACCGGAGATCACCCGCCACCGGATAGCTTTGACCAACCGGTCGTATCCGGGCGGCGCCCCGCCCCCTCCCGTCACGGGCGTGTAAGTCCAGGTCGCTGCCGTTGGATTGTTAGGATCGTAATCGGAAGAGTATTCGATCACAAAACTGAGAACCGTTGTTCCCGGATTGGCGGTTGCGGAATTCAACTGAAAATCGGTGTCCGGAGGGTTGGCGTCCACGATCGTCAAACCGTTGGCGGCCTGACCGCCCGTGTTTGAGAATTGAATCGAAAACGAAAGGTTGGTACCAGCAAGCTGCGGTGCGGTTTCGCAATCGGCCGGTGCGGGACAACTCTTGACAAGTCCCACGTCAGGCGGCTGCAGGAAAGTCGGTGTAACCGTCTCATTGGAATCGACAGTTTGGTTCGTATCAAAGCCGCCGTTCGTCGTCACGAACCGGGTGGTTGCGATATTTCTTATCTCCGGCGGAAGCCCGGTGCCGTTTACCCTCACACGGAAACTGACGGTCGCCGTACTCCCACCCGGATTAACGACGCCTGGAGGTTGGCCGTTTGTATTTATCGGTGCGGGGCTCGCATATGGCATCGCGCCGGACGCATCGGCGACCGGTACTCCGTTGAGCGTCGTTGAATTGGCAACATAGGTCGTACCGGCCGGAATCCCGTCGCTTAAAGTTGCACCTGAAGTTCCCAGGTTTCCGGTGTTTGTGACCACAACCGTGTACTCGAGAATATCGTTTATATTGGCAATCGTTGCGGGATTCTGACCCTGCGTGATATTGGCGACGGTTTTGTTAGCGACCAGATTGGGATTAAAAAACGGCAAAGCACAGGAGGCCATATCGTAGACCGATGGGCTGGCAATCCCGAGGGTCGTGGCGGTAAGATTCGGTGACGTGATGTCGATCGCGACAACGGTCTGTCCGCTGTTGCCTGTCGTGATCAGCCGCCCGGCGCCGTCAAAAGCCACCCCGGTCGCGCCGTTTGGTCCGAGCTGCCCCGTATTTTTGGCGAGCAGGGTCGTTAGGTTGACGATAAAGAGATAGCTCGCGCCAGTACCGTTGACGGACGAATACCAATACAGCCGCCCGTTGCCGTCGAATGTCATGTCGCCATACTGCAGTGTCGGCCCAATTGTATCGCCGGGCGCAAAAGTAATCGCACCGAGATCGGTTGCCGCTCCGCCGGAACCTGCGTTTACACGACGGAGGTGTCTGGAAGAGTCTATGTAATACACGTTTCCGCCGATATCGGCCGCCTGGCCGGCTAGGAGTCCCGGTACACTGGCACCAGTATTGGTCTGTGATACTCCGTCATGACGGTAAAGCGGTGGATTGGCAACTGCGGCATTGTCATAGTAGGCGGAACCGTTTGGACTGACGGCGATCCCGCCGACGTTCTGAGCGACCGTAATAACGGGTGTCATCGTCGCGCCGTTTAGCTCGTAAATCGAACGCCGTCCGCTGCTGAACGCGCTGGCATATACTTTGGAGCAGTCAAATACATAACCGATTGGAATTCTGTAACCCGCGGAGGCGCCCGCGGCCCCGAGATTATCGACTGCCGAATAATTGAACTGGGCGGTTCCGGTATACCCCGCGGCCGGGTCAAACTGCAGATCGTCGGCATCGGCCGCTGAAATGATCTGACCCGCAGTGACCGGCGAACATCCGCCGTTGCACAGGTACAACGTGCCTGCCGCGGCCGGCGGGAGTCCCAGGATTTGAAAACCGACGACTGTTCCGTCGGGGTCGCTTCCGGCAAGGGCCGGAATACTCGTACTGGGTGCTGTATTGAGCATCGTCGGCGCGGTAACGGAAATTGTCTGCGGCGGCTGATTGGTGATCGTCACTGAATTCGAAGCGCAGTGGTTCGTATCAGTGCATCCGCTGCCGGGTTGCGGCGCATTCCCGCTGTTGAACGGATCACCGCCGCCGCCGACCGAGGCGTAGTTGATCAAAGGGCTTCCAATGTTTGCCGCAGCCGATATGTTCACCGGCAGGGTGATCACGCTTGAATTCGTCCCGGTATAATTAATCGGATTTCCGGTTGTACATGTAATCGCCTGACCGCTGAAAACACAACTCCAGTTGACGCCGTTGCTGGAGACCGCACGGGTGCCGATCCAGCTTGGCGTTATCCCCGCAGGAAGGGTATCGCGCGCCGTTATCGTCCCCGAGGTCGCCTGTCCGCCGATATTCGACACCGTTAGAGAATAAAGCGCACCCGTTTGACCGGCTGTCCATGGAGCATTGTTGGATTTTGTTATTCGCAGTCCGGGCTGGAAGGCCGTATTCGTAAAGGTACAGGTGATTACCCGATTCACGCTCGCATAATTAGCCGGTGTGAGTCTTGCCGTCAATCCTGAGAGACTCGTTGGAACCGTATTGCCGGCCGGATCCAGACAGACGACCGAGGTCAATGACGAAACTGCTGACGCTGCTTCGGTAATGGCGATGTCCTGCGAATTGTCGGGTATAGGTAACCTTGCTGAAGTTGCCGGATTCGTCGCCGCGGTATTGAGCCTAAAACTCCCGACACCGTTTGTTCCCGTGAAACTATAGATACCGGTCGAACCCACGGATTGTTTTTTAACTACTACCGTCGACCCGATGCTCCATCGGACTTCAAGGCTGTCTCCGCGGTTACCGCTATCAGCACCGGACCAGGAAACGTCGAAAGTCAGTCTCGTTATTCCGGAACCGACGAATTGTATCGAACCGCACGCCGTTCCCCGATTCGCGTCCTGCGTGCAGTTGTTGCTGCTGTTGGAAGTCGAACCGGTCGCCCGCCGAAACGATTTGGCGCCTGTGTTCACTTGAAACTGGGGATTACCGGAAAGGCGCGAAACTGTAACATCGGAGCTTTCAGCGGCGAACGAGCTAAGCGTAAATACACTCGACGACGCGTTATTGGCACTAATCTCGCCCAAACGATCGACATGAAGCACCGGATCATCCACCGGCTTGCTAAATGTGACGGTGATGGTTCGATTCGTACCATACGGGCGAAACCTCGCCTCGAGCGAATTTCCGCCGCCGAACGACCCGTTCCAGGGATCTGTCCAATATTCGTCTAAAATGAAGGTGCCGGCGCGGTACTCGGCTGGACCGGGGGTTCCGGTCCAGGTGATGTTGACGCCATTTACGGTTGTGTTAGCCGATTGGTTACCGTTTATGGACCAGTTTCCAGTGACCGCGGCAAATACGCTGCATACAAAAACAACCGACACAAACGCAATGACGAGAGGGCTAAAGACACGTATCTTTGCCTTTAGTGCCACGGGTCTCCTAAAAAGTTTTAGAATACTGTTCGTCATATATGCACCGGAATCAGCGCATTGCGATTAGTTGTCCGGTCCGTCTGGTTTCTTATCGGCGATCTGGGGGTATCGATCCGACCCGTCCAGCGGCGTCTGATCTCTCAAGCCGCTCTTGGAAGTGCCGAAGAGGTTGAACAAATTCGATAGTTTTGTGGTGAACGTCAGATAGAAACCCTTTTTGAAGTTTCCCGTGCCCGCCGGATCGAAATCGTAGGGCCGTTTTGACTGAACGAGGCTGTAGCCCGCTGCGATCCTGAGTTCGGGTAATACCCAGTAACCGATCTCGGTCCCGACCGATCTTTTTGTCGAACCCGATCCCGGCTGACCAAGCCAGCGGCTTTCGACCGCAACATCGAATTGGTCCGCGATCAACTGCTGCGCACGGGCCTGCATCAGGTACGTCAGCGAGGAGGCGTACACGTTGGTGCCGTTTCCGTTTCCATTGAAGCTGAGGGCGAATCTCCCGTAGACTTCGAGGTCCTTTTTGACCTGGTAAAGGCCATCGGCCGAAACACGGTCGACGCGATCACGCCTTTCGGGTTCCGTTCCCCTGCTTGTGGTAAAGCTCTTCTGGACCGATTCACGGTGCGCGTAACTGAACAAGAGGGCATATTTATCGGTCTCGAGCGGACGATACGCAAGCGCAGCAGTCATCCCGGAAGACGACCCGCCCCGCTTGTTGAAGTCTGTGAATGCCCATTGCGCCCGGGTCGCTGTCGTCCAGTCGTTTCCAAGCTTGCCGACCGCTCCGATCGTGAAAAGCTGACCCAAACCGTTGCGGTCACGTAATTCGTAGCGGGCATTGGCTTTAAACCCCTCGGCTGGTGTCCATGCGCCGCCAAATCTCATCATGTTAAAGCTCTTGCCGGACCCCTTCAGAAGGAAGCCACGCTCAAAACCGGTCTCGAGGGCAATATTATCCGAGACTTTCCAACGGTTTTGCAGACCGAACACCGCAAAGCTGTCGGATCCGCTCTTCCCGTTCTCTATTTGATAACGTCCGCTGAGAGAACCGATTTTCGAAAGCTTTGTCTCGATCCCGACCGAAGTTTCAGCCCTCGAGCCGACCGCGGAAAAGCCGTTCCCGGAAAAATCGCCGATCGGCGTGATCGGGGAACTGGCAAGTCTCTGGGTGACAAAAAACTTCGCGTTCGAATTCAATTTGTATTTGAAGGTAAACGTCGTTTGGTCCGGGTAGGTGGGATCAGCATCGGATAGGTTCTGTTCCCGCTTCGCCGAGAATTCTATTTTTTCGGTTGGACGATATTCGATTCCCGCCGTAACCAGATTCGAACCGGTCGAGGCGCCGCTGATGCTATCACCGAATTCGCGGTGGTCAAAGCCGAGCGACGTCCGCATTTTGTCATTCCATTGTTCGGTCCAAAGAAATGACAGCGTTGTCCGCGAATTATTGACATTAAAGGACTTATTCTTCTCATTTAAGTATCCGAAATGGAGATTGCGGGAGGCGTTGGGCTTGACGTCGTAGCCGAACCCGTAACGCTGCGTTCCCGCGGTCACAGTCGATCCGAATGGATTAAAGAACCCGGCACCGGCACTGGAATAATCTGCTTGCAGCCGGCTGTTCCAGAAAGGCAGCGGCTGGTCGAGCTTGAACGAGACGGCGGCCCCGTTGTGATCCATCCCGGCCCCTGTGTGAACGAAACCACCGTCGGTATTATAAAAATCAAAGACATTGACACCGTTTGCGAATCGGCCGCGGCTAATCGCGACTTCGAGATTGATCCTTCCGCCTTTCCAGAGTCTTTTCTCAACATCGATACCGGCAAGGTGGAATGCTCCAATCTCGTCCTGCTGCTGATTGACGTAGGATGATCCAAAACGCAGGCCGAGGCTTTTGAAACTGTGAACGCCGCGTGCGGTATAGACGTAGTTTGCCGAACCCGTGTCGTGGTACTCGTATGTGACGACAACCTGCAAAAGGTTGAACTGATGATCAAATGTCGAAATCGGCCTCAAAAAGAACATTTCGCCGGTAATCGGTTCGAGATTGTAATCCACCGAACGAACCAGATTCTCGCGGCTTAAGACGATCTCCGGATTGCGCCGATCGCGGACCTCAAGAGTGACGATCTCAGAGCCCGGCAGAATATCCGAGTGCGAAAGGCGGACGACGCTCAACAGGCCGCCAGGAAAGACATCGCGCGAAAAGGCCGTATTTGGGCGTGCTCCGCTGACACTTACGAAATCGCCTTTGTCATTCTCCAGATGGAGTTTGACCCCGGTCAGACGGCGGCTGTAGCCGGCGAGTACCGATTGGTCCATGTCCGCCTCCATATCGCCAAACATCGCATACGAACGGCCCCGGTCGATTCGCGCGTAAACCTTGGAATTGGAAAGCGCGCCTTCAATCAGCTCGGATGAATCGCCCAGGACCTGGTAGTTATTTTCGACCGGGTCGAGGGCACCAATCCGGTCCCGCCCCGCCAAGCGATTTAAAGGTCTTTGCGAGTTGTAGGCGAGGGTCAGGAGATTTTCTCCAAAGGCGCGGCCCTTGAAATAAAACGCAAAATGTCCGCGAAACGCCGTTTCATCTCCCGAATTGCGAATATCCGGTGCGTTTCGCCCAACGGAGAACTTCCCAATTCCGACCAAAAGGGTAGGGCGGAGATCCGTAGTGAATCTTATGTCGGCGGAGGCTTCGACACCGCCGGAAACCGCCTTGATACGCGCCGTATCGGCTGAGTTTTCGCCAAGCAGGTAGACGACCGCCCGCCCTTTTTCGAGTGAAACCACCTGCTGCAAGAGGAAATCGGGTGCCCCGGCGTTGCCTTTTTCGCCTGTCTGCCCGGACACGTAGAATTTTCCGGCAGACGTCGCGACTCCGATTTGTGAGTCGGTCGCCGGGTTCCCAAGCCGGTCGTAAGCGCGTATCTCAATGCGAAGTGCCTCGCTCCCGTCATTCGGAACACTGTTTTTGGCCGGCAGAATCTCAAGCCTTGCGGCCACACCACGGCCGAAAACCTCGAAATCGACCGGTTTTCCACGCTCCTCGTTGAGACCGACGGCGACCAGCCTTATTTTGTTTAATCCGGGGAGAAGATTTATACCAACGAATGTATAAGTAGTGATATTGTTGCGGTTATCAACACGTGTTTCTCCGATATTGGTCTGATTGATCCGAGAACCATTGACTTCCGCCTCGATCGTCCAATTGTTCGTTACACTCGCCACGATCGAAAGACCGGGCGTCATTACAATCGAGTTGGTTTCCGGTGACTCAACCCGGATCTCGCCCGGGGCGATCGGTTGGACCGTCTCGGTGGTTTCAATTGTAAATGTCTTGGTTGGTTGTGAAAGCCTTCCGGAATCATTATTCGCAGCCTTCGT
>JAOTWT010000099.1 GCA_029862725.1 Acidobacteriota bacterium
GCCGAGATCTTTATGGCGAATATCCCAATGGTTCGAGATTTTATCGCGTTGCCCGACCCGCTGCGTTATTTGCTTTCGCGGCTCGCGAAGATGCAGCACTTCAACACTATCGATCTCGTCTCGAAGATGCCCGATGTTCATTATTTTGAGGAAATTAACCGTGTTGGCGACGATTTCTTCAGTGACGGCGTTCACCCCTCGCCGTCCGGATACGATGCATGGTCGGAAGCAATGGTCCGGTCGTTTTTGAAAAAATCGAGCCGTCTGAACGGTCATCAAACGCTCCCGCCGGGAGCCTGAACAATGGATCGTTTGATCATTCGAAAAGCCAAGCCGCGAGATTACGAGGGAATCTGGAATATTATTCGTGCAGTGATTTCAACAGGGGAGTTTTACGCTTTTCGTCCGGGAACGCCCAAAGAAGTAATGCTCGGATACTGGTGCGGGTCTGATAAACACACCTATGTTGCCGAGATCGAAACCGGGATCGCGGGAACCTTTATTATAAAAGACAATCAACCCGGCCTGGGTTCTCATATCGCGAACGCGTCTTTTATGACCTCCCCAAACACGGAAGGAAGAGGGATCGGCACTTCGATGGGGCGGTTTTGTCTCGATGAGGCAAGGGCGCTTGGATATTCGGCAATTCAATTCAATCTCGTTGTGAAGTCGAATGATTCCGCGGTCAGGCTCTGGAAGCGGCTCGGTTTTCAAATAATCGGAGAAATTCCCGACGCTTTCGACCATACAGTCCTCGGGTTGACGAATGCCTATATAATGTACCAAAAGCTTTAAGGGCCTTACGCTCACAATTTTTCGAACCATAATGGCGATGCCAAACCTCACTTCCACCGCAAACGCCCTGCGCCGCTCGATCCTTGGCCACAATGAATGGCTGCTCGACGCCGGCGGCAAGACATTTTATCTGCTTTCAAACGAAGTCTCGGTAATAACAATAGCCGGCAAGATCGAGTTCGGTTATCTCGACGATACCGGCTATCGTCAGCGCTGTTTGGCGGGGGTCAGATTCGACGACGGATCCATTAAACTTGAATTTGCGGAAAATCCGGATGACGGATACCAAACCGCAGAGCTCGTACCGAGGACCCTCGCCCTCGATTTACGCGAAAGCGTCGAGTCGTCGCGGCTCAGGACGGCGAATTCGATCGCGGAAAAACTCAAGGCGCAACATCGCAATTTCAAGCCTCTGAGGGTGGCGCTTAACGACCGGAACGGCCGTTTCGCCGAGATCCTTGCACAAAACGGCGTGGGATATGTGGCCGTGCTTGCCGACGTTTCCGGCGCATTAACTCATGAAGCGTTGCTGGCCAAGGCGTTCGTATGGCTGCGTGCACTAAGCGCCAGAAAGAAGCAAAGGATCGAAACGATCTGGCTCGTAGCGGACAGAAAACATTCCGGCCCGCTGCGGGCCCTTTCCGCTTGTCTGGGAGAATCTTCAGCCCGGGAGATTCGTATCTGGGCTCCACGTGTCGCCGGTAAATCAAATGGAGAACCTCACGAGGCCAGCTACGCGGAGCTAAACGCCCGCGATTTCAACAGCCTTTGGTCGGGCCGCCTTGCTCGTCTACGACTCCTGAAGGACAAAAACCCGACACGTTTTGCATCTCAGCTGCTTCGCCTCGACACCGAAAACCTCGACCGGATCTATTCAGCAAAGGGCGAAACACTCAGGTTCAACGGTCTGCCTTTTGCAAGAACGCGCCTCATCGGCGGCGAAGAAAAGGTCTGGTTCGGAATCGAGAATGAAAAATCGAGTCTCACTTCCGATAACGAGATGGAATTCGAAGATCTGCTAGAGAACCTGAAACAATACCGAAGACATGATTCGCCAAACAAACAACACGAGTATTACAGGGGAGCGCCGGAGGCCTGGCTCGAATCGATCCTAAGGCGAAATATAAAGGCCCTGGACGCAAATCTGGTTCTTTCCCCGATCTACAACCAGTTTCGCGCCGCCCGTGAAAAAATTGATCTTCTCGCACTGCGGCGGGATGGCCGCCTCGTGATAATTGAACTCAAAATCGCACCTGACCGCGAAATGGTCTTTCAGGCTGCCGACTACTGGCGAAAGGTCGAATCTCAGAGAAGGCGCGGCAATCTTGCCGCGGCACGTTTGTTTGGTGGGAAAAGGATCGCCGACCGTCCGACCCTTGTATATCTCGTCGCTCCTACGCTTGGATTCCATATGGACACGGAATTTCTCGCCCGAAAATTGTCAGAACGCATAAATATTTACAGATTCGACCTGGCTGAAAACTGGAGAGAACGGATCTCGGTTCTTCGAAGACGTAGAATAGGTGTGTAGCTGCGGGTGTCAAAAAAGTGATATCCCGACCCGCCAAAATGTGGTCAGTCTCCCATTTCTTTGGGGTCGAACATATAGCCGATTCCGCGGATAGTCTTTAGAATCCTAGGTTTACCCGGATCATCCTCAATATAGCGGCGGAGGCGGACGACGAAGTTGTCGATTGCGCGGGTATCAGTATCCTCGTTTAGACCCCAGACTTTCTCCAGAAGTTCTTTACGCGAGACCGGGGTTCCTGTGTTCTTAATAAAATGCCGGAGCAGGTTCGCTTCCATGAGAGTAAGGCGGACCGTGCCTTCTTTTCCTGTCAGTTCAAGATTGGTGAAATCGATTTTTTTGCCCTCGAATTCAATGACCTCTCTTGAAGTGACAGGTTCTTTCCGGGACCAGCTTTGCCGGCGCAGAAGCCCGTTCAGCCTTGCGAGAAAGATCTTCAGTTCGAAAGGCTTTGGAAGATAGTCATCGGCGCCGGCCGCGAAACCCTCGAGCACGTCCTCTGGACGGCTTCGCGCGGTAAGCATCAGAATTGGCGTGAAGTTCCCAGCATCCCGTAGCTTTTTGGCTACCTCGAAACCGGTGATGTTCGGAAGCATTACATCGAGGACGATCGCATCGAAGTCCGTGGACCTAACCATTTCGAGCGCAGTTTCGCCGTCTTCGGCAACCGCGGTCGAAAAGCCTTCCGTATCGAGATTAAACACCAACCCGTCGGCTATATGCTTTTCGTCTTCAACAATGAGAATTCGAACCATTCTGAAACAAATATCTGCCGTTTTGAAACTGGCTGACCTGGTGAAGTAAAAAAGTCTATCACAATTAGGGTGTCCATAATTATCCGCACCGCCCGGCAGTGGGGCAGAAAGAATTTCCAAACAGTCAATAGAAAGGATAGGATCACTCCAAAAGAAAAGCCCCGAACTGTGTGTTCAATTCTATTCAATGGTAGCGCTATGTTCAATTGCCACCTGCTTTAGCTAGTTGTGCTGATTTGTCTTGGTTGCCATTGTGTCATGATGAATAAACCCCTTCGTTTAGTTTGCTTCGCGAAGCGGCGAAAGTCTTCCAGCGGCGGCCTTCAGGCCACCGTCAACAAAAGTATATTCAATCCGAGGCGTCAGCGACGGAAGAATAAGGCGTCACCACGCGATGCAAAAACGTTTAATTAACATCGAGCGGGGCTTGAAAGCCACGGCTGGAAGACTCCCGCCGCGATCCGCCGTTTAAGGAAAAGATCTCTCGGTTGAAGAATCCTCAAGCGACTCAAATAACGATGAATGGATAACACGCCGCATCCGAGATAAGACAAAAACACGGGAAATCACGGCCTTAAAACCTAGCCAATGAGGCTCAAAGCAAACCGGGGAAAAATCAGCCTCCAATTCTTCAAACCATAGTATTTCAACCGTTTTTGTTGATATACTCTTCGCGATTCGACTTCTACCATTTGGTTCCAGCTAGGCAATAGATCATGAAAACAAAATCGTCGCTGCTGATCCTGATTCTTCTTTTTGCAACTTCCGTTTTTGCGCAGGAAGTACCGGAAAGAGAAACGAAAGCCGAAGCCGCCGAACTCCGGGCAAAAGCTCTGGAGTTTCTGCGGGACACCGCAGCCGAGATAAACACCCTCCGGACGGTCGAAAACAGAATCAGTTTTTCGTCGGAACTCGCAAACCTGATGTGGTTTCACGATGAAAAGGAAGCACGAAAGATGTTTGCGGGTGTCTCCGACAGTTTTGTCCAGCTTTTAACGGAAGCGAATGCCCGCGTCGATGCACTCGGCGGCATCCGCGACGAAACTGATCGATTTGGAGGATTCAGCTTTGTCCGCGACGAAAAACGTGAGGCTATCAGAAAGCTCTATAAGGCGATCGCCGTGAGGGAACAAGTCGTGCTTGCGATCGCCGAACACGACGCCCAGCTCGGCTACGATTTTGTGGTCAGAACCACCGCTGCGATAACCGATAAGAAGCTCTCTGAGATGCTTACCGAGCAAAACGCGAGGCTTGAAAGCGGAATCATCGCGCGGATGTCATCCCGCAATCTTGAAGAGTCGCTCGCCTTTGGCCGGCGCTCACTCAAGCGCGGCTTCAAGCCGGAACTCGTCGGCCTTGCGCAGAAAGTCTACGCAAAGGATCCGGAGGCAGCGATCGAATTCGGTAAGGAGCTGATCGACAAGGTGCGGTCGGAAGCGAGTACTGAAGAAACGAGTCATTCCAATATCTATTCGGTTCTCAGCGCGGGCACCGAAATGACGGAAGATTCCGAAAGCGGCAGTAAACCGCTTTTCGCGAAAGAGGCATTGAACGAACTTGCGGTACTGTTTGCCGAAAACCTCTTGCGCGCCGAAGATTATTATAGCTATATGATCGACGATTATGTCGCGTTGATCGAAAAGTACTCGCCAAGTCACGCCAAGAGAGTAGCGGCGAAATACTCCGACAAAAATGAAGTGGATGATCCCGCCGGGGTATTAGCTGCGGCTGCGGAAGCGGCGGCGGATGCCGCGAAAAAAGCTGCCGATATGACGGTCCAGGACAACCCCTCGGCTGTTGAGGCTGCGGAACAGGAAAAGGAAGAAGAACGTCAGAAATTCCTGGAAGAACTGCAGGGATTTGGCAGTAACGAACTTTCAAAGGAACAGAAGTCTGAGTTTATTGCGCAGGCGCGGCGGATTCTCAGCGAGATGAAAGATCCGACGGTCAAGATTGCCGCGCTTACGATGCTTGCCAGACAGGTAAAAATGCTCGGCGACACCGAACTTGCGGCAGAAATCATGCGGGAAGCGAACGCGATGGTGAAGCCCGATCCTCAGAATTTTCTGGATTACATGCTTGTCTGGTCGCTTGCCTCGGGTTACGCAGAAGTCGCACCCGAGGAGGCGTTTCCGGTTCTTGAGAACGCGATATACAGGCTCAACGATACGATCGACGCGGCCGTCAAGGTGGCCCAATTTGTCGATATTCAGGGGGAAATCATTATCGACGGCGAAGTACAGGTCGGCGCATTCGGCGGATCTATGATTAGAAACGCTTTGGGCATGCTGAGTCAGTCGGGAAATGTCTTGGCGTCCCTTGCCGAAAAGGACTTTGAACGGACTAAAGCACTCGCCCTGAGTTTTGAAAAACCCGAAGTCCGGGTTTTGGCACGATTTATGGTCTTGAGGAGTGTACTCGTAAAACCTGAAACTCAGGAACTTGGCCTGGTCAAGCTAAGCGGTTAGCAGCCGGGCTATCCATCCGCGACGTCTCCCTTGTCCGAAATATAGGGTACTTTCGATACCGGGAGCCTTACCGTGAATGTCGTGCCGCTGCCTGCCCCGCGGCTTTTTACAAAAACCTTCCCGCCGTGTTTCCCGACAATCGATTCGACGATATGGAGTCCGAGTCCGGTGCCCTTTTTTCTACTCGTGGTCTCGTTCGGGATCCTGTAAAAGCGTTTGAAGACGCGGCCGATCTCATTTGCGGCGATCCCGATGCCCTTGTCTTTCACATGGATGTCAACCCAGCCCGCGGCGCGAGCACGCACTCGTACGGTAATACCGACCTCGTCCCCGGAATACTTAACCGAATTGTCGAACAAATTCGCAAAGACGGTTCGAAGTTCGCTTTCGTCTCCCGTCACCGCGATACTGGGGTCTATCTCGCCAATCTCGATGATGTCCGGTTCGAGGTTGTAGCGAGAACGGATAATTCGTGCCGATTCGTTAACGAGTTCGGCAATGTTGACCTCAGAATAGTGCAGTTCCCTGGATTTCTCGCGTGTGCGGCTCGCCTGCAGCACCTGTTCGACGGTGTTTAAAAGCCGATCGCTGTCAGAGAGCATGATGTCATAAAATTCATTCCGTTTTTCGTCAGTCAGGTCGCGCGTTTTGACCGTCTCGAGATAGAGACGTATCGATGCGATGGGCGTTTTGAGTTCGTGCGTCATCGCATTCAAAAACGCATTCTGCTGTTCGTTTCGGCGTATCTCGCGAACCAGAAAGATCATGTTCAGGATGAGCCCCGTGATGATCGCGGCGAAGAAGATTATGCCGAGGACAAGAAGAACGATCTGTTGGAGATTTAGGAGGATCCAGCCGACCTGCAGTGCGATCGCGAATATGATCAGGCATATTCCAAAAACGACAAAGAAGATTGTGGATTTTCGGCGACGCACGAGGTAAGTTTCAAGTTTCAGGTTCCAAGTTTCAAGTTGAAGCCGCGTTTTTTGCGAAGTATAGCCAGTTTTATACGAAAAAAGAGCCGGTCAAAAAACCGACTCTTTAAAAATCGCTGTGGTTTTGATCTCAAATTCAATCCAATGAACTTGAAACCTGGAACTTGAAACGTGAAACTCAGGCCGCTTTTTTGAGTGGCTTAACATCTTTTTCCATCTTGAACTCGTAGACATCGGTCGCGAGGCCGAGCTTTTTAAGCAGTTTGATCTGAATCCAGTTCACATCGAACTCATACCACGTAAGACCGTGACGGGCGGAACGCGGATAGGCGTGGTGATTATTATGCCAGCCTTCTCCCCAGCTAATCGCGGCGATAAGACCGTTGTTTCGCGAATCGTCCTTTGTTTCAAAACGGCGCGTGCCCCAAAGATGGGTCGCGGAATTTACGAACCAGGTTGCATGCCAGCCCCAGACCGTCCTTACAAAGATTCCCCAGAAGAGCATACCCCAACCCCCGATCGCGAAAAGCGCGATGCCAAGAATGACCGAGGTTACCCAATAGTATTTGTCGAGAGTCTTTAGAAAAGGGCTCTTCATCAGGTCGGGCGAGTAACGCTGGTGGGTGGCATAATCATGCTGCTGCGCCTCACCCCTAAAAATCCAACCCATATGAGCGTGAAAAGCTCCGTTGCGGGGACTATGCGGATCTTTGTCTGTCTCTGTGAATGCGTGGTGTTTGCGGTGTGTTGTGACCCATGCAAGCGGTCCGGCCTGGACAGCGAGCGTCGCGAATACGGCCAGCACGTTCTCAACCCATTGAGGAGTCTTGAAACCGCGGTGTGTCTGGAGACGGTGATAGCCAACCCCTATTCCGAGGCTTCCGGCGAGCCACCAAATCCCAACCGCGACGGCCAGGTTAGTCCACGAGAACATAAAAAACGCCGGTATCACGAGAAGATGAAAAATTGAAACACCGATGATTGTTGACCAATTGAGTCTGTCGGTTGCTACTGCGGGCTGAAAATCTACTACGTTTTGCATTAATACCTCTGGATATATGGACTAAATAATTTCGGGGAACGTGTCCAAATATAAGACTAACAGGTATTTAAGCGAGTAATTGTAAGAGTTTTGTAATAGGTAGGATTCAGGATTCAGGATTCAGGATTCAGGGAATCGGGTCATGGAAAAAGAAGTGGAAAGCGGAACACATATCAGTACCGTCGGCGGCAGCCGATGGCGAACTGAAATACTAATGAGAACCGTCGGCGGTAGCCGATGGCGATCAACAGAAAAACGGAACACCTATCAGAACCGTCGGCGGTAGCCGATGGCGATCAACGGAACAACTATCAGTACCGTCGGCGGTAGCCGATGGCGAACTGAAATACTAATGAGAACCGTCGGCGGTAGCCGATGGCGAACTGAAATACTAATGAGAACCGTCGGCGGTAGCCGATGGCGATCAACGGAACAACTATCAGAACCGTCGGCGGTAGCCGATGGCGATCAACGCCGCTTTCCACTGACTAGTCCGCAAACGAGACACTAAGTTCCTTCAAACCAAGCGATTTGCTCTCGTCGTCGACATCCTCGCGGTCAACATAGTTGTAAAGAATATCGCGCTGCTGCGCTTTGAAGCCTGCCTTGCGGATGTGGTAACGAAGTTCCTTTTCGTTGGCATCAGTGTTTGCACCCGCGGCCGAGACGACATTTTCCTCGATCATGATCGAACCCATATCATCCGCGCCAAAACGCAGCGCAGCCTGCCCCAAACGAAGACCCTGCGTCAGCCATGAAGACTGTATGTGCTCGACATTATCAAGGAAGAGCCGCGAGACGGAAAGCATTCTCAAATAATCGATCCCGGTCATCTCTTCTGTAATTTTGCGGCCGAGAGCGGTGTTCTCGCGTTGAAAGGTCCACGGGATAAATGCCGTAAAACCGCCAGTCTCGTCCTGGAGGTCGCGGATTTTTTGAAGATGGTTCACCTGGTGCGAGACATCGTCGCCGATCCCAAACATCATTGTCGCCGTGGAACGGAGTCCGACTTTGTGAACCGCGCGCATCACATCGAGCCATTCCTGCGAGGTACATTTTGTCGACACACGCTTCCGGACATCATCATCTAG
>JAOTWT010000100.1 GCA_029862725.1 Acidobacteriota bacterium
CCCTGCGGTAAAGTATTCGAAATAGTGTTTCCCGCAACTTCCGGCAGGTCGGAGCCATCTTGGGTGACTCTGAAAGCAAAATATGGCGGCCCCTGTACTTGCCTTCGGTTATCTGGTCATCAGAAGTGATGCGCGGAAGGCTGGACCTCGTATCATTAGGAGGCTTCCCGCGCCCTTTTGACGCACTCCGCCCCTGATGATTCTGTTTCCCGCCCTTGTAATCATTAAAACTCCGTTCGTTGGTGTTGTCCCGGTCATAGCGCCCTTTACCATAACCTTCCTCTTTCTCCCCGGATTTTGTGTGCGATTTTTTTTGAGGTTTTTGGGGGTATTTGGGTGGCGATTTGCGTCGTTTTTGCATTAAAAATCAACCTTAAGTTATCAAATTTGTGGGATCCTAACCCTGAAATCACATCGAGATACCATTTCAGCGCTCTACAACTATGGGAGTGGCTTGCGCTAAAAGACCCTTGGCATCCGAGACGCATTTACAAAGCTCTCTTTCGACTAGGGAGTCTTAATCAAGTCTAATATTTTAGCTGCATCCAGATCAAACAAGGATATTGCAATCTTGATTGATTCTAAATCAAGGGTCTCCGATTTAATCGCCGTCACCCAACTCCGTAAAACCTAAGTCGCGGGTCGGAAAGCATTTTATCGACAAGTTCGGCGGCCACGCCATCCGATGCATGCCGATCAAAAAACCGGTCTGCCTCTTCTCGCGCCGTAAGCAGTATCGGGAGATCACGGATAATATTCGCGAGGCGGAATGATTGCAGCCCGGACTGGCGGGTCCCGACGATATCTCCTTGCCCTCTCAATTCCAGATCTTTTTCCGCGATCTCGAACCCGTCTGAGGAATCCTCCATGATTCCCAGCCGTTCCCGCGCCACCGCTGTTTTCTTGACTCCGGCGAGCAACACGCAATACGACTGATCGGCCCCGCGCCCCACCCTTCCGCGCAGTTGGTGTAGCTGCGACAGGCCGAACCGTTCCGCATGTTCGATTATCATCAGTGTCGCATTCGGAACGTCAACGCCGACCTCGATGACGGTTGTTGAAACAAGTATGTCGACCTTACCCGTCGTAAAACCGGCCATCACCGCCTCTTTCTCGTCCGGTTTCATACGTCCGTGCAGGAGCCCAACCGATTTGCCGGGAAACGCATTGTCCTGCAACTCCTTGTACATATCGGTCGCTGCCTTCAGATCCAACTTCTCCGATTCCTCAATCAAAGGGTAGACGATATAGACCTGCCGGCCGGCCTTGATTTCACGTTCGATTCCCTTGTAAACGCCATTTCGCTTGTCCTCGCCGACGACAACTGTTTTGACCGATGTCCTCCCGGGCGGCAGCTCGTCGATCAGGGAGACTTCGAGGTCGCCGTAAACAGTCATCGCAAGGGACCGCGGAATCGGTGTCGCCGTCATCACCAGAATGTCCGGATGTTCGGCGTTCTCGCGCAGTTCGGCCCTTTGCGCCACCCCGAAACGGTGTTGTTCGTCGATTATCGCAAGACCCAGTTTGTGAAACTCAACCGCATCCTGGATGAGCGCGTGGGTTCCGATCAGAAGCTCGGCGAATCCTGCTCGAATCTTCTTGTGAATGTCTTTTTTTGCGGTCTCCTTGAGGCTTCCCGTCAGCAGATCGATCTCTATATCCGATTTCGAAAACAGCCTCTTGGCGTTGCGAAAGTGTTGCTCCGCGAGAATTTCGGTGGGGGCCATCAGCACCGCCTGATAACCGTTCCTGACCGCGACGTAGGCGGCCATAAAGGCGACGATCGTTTTCCCGCTACCTACATCGCCCTGGATCAAACGGTTCATTGGGCTGTTTGAGGCCATGTCATTGAAAATTTCTTCAACAACCCGTTTCTGCGCCCCAGTCAGCTTGAAAGGAACGATGCGCGCGAGTTCGTCTTTTATCGCACGTGAGATTTCAAATGTCGGTCCTTTCGGTTCCGCGGCGATCAGTCCACGTTTGTAGCGCAGCGCAAAAGATAGCCAGAAAAACTCTTCAAAGATCAGCCTGCGGTGCGCCTCGCTCCTCGCGTTGGCGTACTCCTCAAGCTTCGACTCATCGGGAGGAAAGTGAATTTCCTTAAGTGCCTCCGCCCTGGACACGAGCTTCAACCTCTGCGAGATTTGCCCGGGAAGCGATTCGTCAACCGAATCCTTGTCCAGATGCCCGAGAGCATCGAAGACGATTTCGCGGAGCCTCTTGGTCTGAAAATCGCCGAGTTTTCTGTAGACTGGCACGCGCCGGCCCACATGCACTGCGGCCAGTTCCGCAGGTGATTCGGCGTCCTCCACAAGTTCGGAGGGCTCCAACTCCACTTCGTCCTTCGCTTCATCAGGAAGTATTTCGAGCTCATCCGGCTTCTTGAGATTGAGCGCATAAGTGTTTCGGCGCGAGTCCCATTTCCACTCTCCAAATGCAATGAATCGGCTGCCCGGCCGGAACTTGTCTTTCCAAAACGAAATAATCCGGCGGGCGCTTTTGCCCGAAATGAACCACCATACGACGACCGGCTTCATCGCACGCTCTTTGTCGCTTGCCGTGATCTCAAAAATAAAAAGCGGCGGAGAACCTCGAGGCCTTCTCCGGCCAACCTGAAAACCGCCGGCGACCCGCGTGTAGAGTTCGACCGCCGCCTCTTTCCCTTCTTCGATCTGGTCCAGCGGCATGAGGTTTGACCGGTCTTCGTAACGCATCGGGTAGTACGCCAGAAGATCTTCGACCGTAGCATCCTTAAGATCTGGTTTTTGCGTATATGAGGCGATAGCGGCAGCTAATTTTCGCGACATCGGCTGTGAGATTCCCGCGATACCGCATTTTGAAAGTTCGATTAGTGAGGAATCGATTTTAAGCTTCATGATGAAAAATGATAGCACAGGCTATCAAGCCGAAGAGTGTCGCCTGGGCACTGTCAAAAGAGCCCAGAGATCTTGGGCCCGGCCGGTCGGATTGGTGGATCAGAAGCCGTTTCGAGCCTCGCACCGGGTCTTTCGGGCGATAGACCGTAGTTGCGGCTGAGGCGGTCCCTGATTCCTTCCGGATCGACGCTGACATCAGACCCGGATTCTTTCAGAAGCCCGAGCCGGATTCCCTCGTCGGCATACTCTCCGCCGCGCCGCCTTAGATAGAGCGCGGCCGTTAGATGCGCCGAGTATTCCTTTTGAAATGCGGTCGGGTTAAAGAACTTAGCGACATCACCAAGCGATGCGGTAGAGAGCATCCGCGCGAAATCCAAAGCGTGTTTGCCCTCGTGCACGAGGGTTCCCTCGATACCCCTTTGGCCACCGGTATCGATCGTCTCGCGGGCGATATTGAGTCTTACATGCCGGGCCGCTTCTTTCAGGTCGAGCGTTCCCTTTTCGACCCTTTTACGCGCCCTCTTGTGATTTTCGAGTTGAACGCTGCCCGAACCTCGCACGACCGAAACGGGACCGACAAAGAGGTTTAGTTCTGTTTTCTCAATGAATCGGGCTATCGCGACCTGGAGCCGATCTCCGAAGTGTCGAATATCCCGCAGCGCCTGACCGATTTTTTGACGGTCTTGTTTCGAAACGTCTGCAAAGTATCGCATAGCTGGTCAAATGCCTTGGCATTTATGAGACTTAAAAAATGAGACGCTCATGCCGGTTCACGCCTTCTTGCGAGTGTTTAAGAAAACAATATGAGCAAAAACACATCGACAATGAATTGCCGCCTTGAAGTGTACATTTGACCCGCCGATTCATCAAAATGGCGAGCAGACACAAAAAACAGGGATTCGAAATCCCCGTTTTTACGATCAACCCAGTTTTCAAGAGGTCTTTACTTTGCGCTCCCCAGTGCAAGTCTCGCCTGCGCCTTTTCAAGCTTTTCAAGCTCGACCTCGAATTCCTCTTCGGTTCCCTTCCACGCACCGAGCACTTTTTCCGAATCCGCTTTTTCCGATTGCGCCCCTTCGAGGTCAATCTCCTCTTTGTTTTCGGCAATATCGGCAAGGATTGAGATCTTGTTGTCGCTTACCTCTACAAACCCTCCTGATATCACCAGCTTGTCGGTCTTTCCTGCGACCAAATAACTGAGTATCCCGGACCGCAGGATAGAGATCAGAGGTGCGTGATTCGGAAGGATTCCAATCTCGCCTTTGGCTGTCGGGATGGTGACCAGGTCGGCCTTCACATCAACCACCTTTCTTTCGGGTGTGACTATTTCGAGATTAATCATATCAATTGGTTCAAAGTCCCGGGTTCAAGGATCAAGGTTCAAAGCCTGGAACTTTCATTCCGATGTCCTGAACCTGATCAATGATTCGCAATACAATTCAGGCCTACGCCTTCGCCGCCATGTTCTTGGCTTTTTCACGAGCTTCTTCGATCGTCCCGACCATATAGAATGCCTGTTCGGGCATGTCGTCGCATTTACCATCGATGATCTCGCGGAAACCCTTGATCGTGTCCTCGATCTTTACGTAACGACCGGAGAGACCGGTAAACTGCTCGGCCACAAAGAACGGCTGCGAAAAGAATCTCTGGACCTTTCTCGCACGTGAAACGGTCAGTTTGTCCTCTTCGCTTAACTCGTCGAGTCCGAGAATAGCAATGATGTCCTGCAAATCCTTGTAGCGCTGCAGGATCTGTTTGACCTCCGTTGCCGTGTTGTAGTGCTCTTCGCCCACAATTTGCGGGTCGAGAATCCGCGAGTTTGAAGTCAGCGGATCGATCGCGGGATAAATCCCAAGCTCTACAATCTGCCTCGAAAGCGCCGAAACCGCATCGAGGTGCGCAAACGTCGTTGCGGGGGCCGGATCGGTGTAATCGTCCGCCGGGACATAGACAGCCTGGATCGACGTAATCGCGCCGGTCTTTGTTGATGTAATCCGTTCCTGCATCTCGCCCATCTCGGTCGCGAGGTTCGGCTGGTAGCCAACCGCCGAGGGCATACGGCCAAGCAAAGCCGAGACTTCCGATCCTGCCTGCGTAAACCGGAAAATATTGTCGACGAAGAAAAGCACGTCGTTGCCCTGATCGCGGAAATGCTCGGCAACCGTGAGACCGGATAGAGCGACTCTCAAACGGGCCCCGGGGGGTTCGGTCATTTGGCCATAAACCAATGCCACTTTCGATTCGCCGATCGATTTCATGTCGACCTTGGTCAGATCAAAACTGTGGTTCTTTTTAAAATCGTCATTGAATGCCTTGCCGTACTGGATAACCTCGGATTCGACCATCTCGCGAAGCAGGTCGTTTCCTTCTCGAGTACGCTCACCGACGCCCGCAAAAACCGAATATCCATCGCGTTCCTTCGCGACGTTATTGATCAACTCCATGATCAATACCGTCTTGCCGACGCCGGCGCCGCCAAAGAGTCCGATTTTCCCTCCACGCAGGAAGGGTTGGACAAGGTCAATCACCTTGATTCCCGTTTCAAACATCTCGAGTTCGGTCGCCTGCTCCTCAAATGAAGGAGGATGGGCATGAATCGGGGCCCGGGTCTCAGAATCCACCTTTCCCAATTCGTCGACCGGATCTCCGATCACGTTCATCACGCGACCGAGGGTCGCCGCGCCAACCGGAACCGTGATCGGCCCGGCAGTATCAATCACCTTCATACCCCGGACCATGCCGTCGGTCGGGAGCATCGAAACAGCACGTACGCGGCCTTCGCCGAGATGCTGCTGAACTTCAGCAATGACATCAATCGTCTCATCCGACTCGAAACCTTCCGAGGTCACACGCAAAGCCTGGTGAATCGGCGGCAAATAATTATCCGAAAATTCTACGTCCACAACCGGCCCGATTATCTGTACTACCTTACCGACCTGTTGAGCTCCTTCGTTGGCCATTAATCTACTCCTTAAAAATTCTTCCTATTAACAAAGGATCGAGAATATCAACTTAGAATCCAAAACGCAAAGCACGAAAACCTCCAATTCGATCATGCCAAAATCAGCTCACGGCGCGGTGTTTGCGGGTTGCTGCGGCAGGCCGCGGGCGGGCGGCGGACCTCCCCGCCGGTGTGCCGTGAAGACTCCTATTCGTTGACACCGATTTACCCATTTAGTAGCGTATAACGAAATCTACAAATAGGGATTACCGACAATAATTTGAGCCAAACCAACCGCATAGAATTGCCGCCTCGTGCCCTTGAGACTTTATTCGGCGTTCACGATGCGAATATCAAATATCTCGAATCCATCCTTGCGGTGCGCGTCAATGCAAGGGGCCAGGACCTGACAGTCGACGGCGCGCCAGAGGATGTAGCTACCGTAAAAGAAATCCTCAAGGACTTTGCGCAGCTTTTCTCAGACGGAAACAGTTTTACCGATAAGGAATTGCGTAGCGCGTTCCAACAGATTTCCGAAGACCGTGCCTATTCGCTGAAGGACTATTTTACGAAGGCCCGGTTCAATCCCTCCGGAAAGAAACAAGTAGCCCCGAAATCGGTCAATCAGCGAAAGTATATTGAAGCCATACATGACAACGATCTCGTGTTCGGAATCGGACCGGCAGGCACCGGTAAGAGTTTTCTGGCAGTAGCGCTGGGAGTTCATGCACTGTTTCAAAAGCAGGTGTCGCGTATCATACTCACGCGGCCCGCCGTTGAAGCCGGCGAACGCCTCGGCTTTCTCCCCGGGGACCTGCAGGACAAAGTGGACCCATACCTAAGACCGCTTTATGACGCTCTCTTTGATCTTGTCGATACTGAACGTGTTACAAATCTGCTTGAAAAGCGGATCATCGAGATTGCCCCGCTGGCGTTTATGCGCGGGAGAACGCTTTCTGACGCCTTCATTATTCTCGATGAGGCTCAAAATACGACCAGCGAACAGATGAAGATGTTCCTTACCAGGATCGGATTCGGATCCAAGGCGGTCGTCACGGGAGATAAGACGCAGATAGACCTCCCAAGGGGCCAGAAGAGCGGCTTGGTACAGATACAGCGGATCCTCAAGAATCTCGAGGGTATCGAGTTCGTCTATTTCAATGAGAAGGATGTCGTGCGCCACAAACTGGTCCAGATGATCGTAAAGGCCTACGAAACGCATACGGTGGATCGCTCTGAGGAACAATAGCGCCGCGGCCTGGCAGGTATGACGGAAGTTATCAACGAACAAAGGCGGATTCTCTTAAACACCAGGGATCTCTCGCATTTCGCGGACCTGGCAGTAAGGTCCATTCGCGAAGCACAGAATCGAACGCCGGTGATCGCATTCGTAACCGATGCGGAGATGAAACGCCTTAATTCCGAATTCCGCAAAAAAGATGCGACGACCGATGTACTTTCATTTCAATACTCCGACGAAGAATTCGAGCCGGGGGATTCGCTGGGCGACATCGTCATATCTGCCGAGCAGGCTGCGAAACAGGCGTCTCAGCATGGGCTCGATTTAGACCTCGAGATCAAGCAGCTGATCTTGCACGGCCTGCTGCACTTGTGCGGCTATGATCATGAGACCGACGATGGAGAAATGGACTCCCGCGAAACCGAATTACGCGGTGTGCTCGGAATAGCCTGATCAATCTTTTCCAGAAAACTATGTCTTCCGATGAAATAAAAACAGCCGATCCAAGCGTGATGGTGATTTTCGGCGCGACCGGGGACCTGACCAAACGCAAACTATTCCCGGCTCTCTATTATCTGGCCAAAGATGGGTTCCTTCCGAAAAACTTCGCGATCGTCGGCGTCGGGCGGCAAGAAATGACCTGTGCCGAGTTTAGGACGCAGATCATCGCGGACCTAAAGGGATTTATCGGCGCTGACGCCGACAATGACCTGATCCAATGGTTCGAGGAGCGGACGTATTACACGGGTGGCGACTTCGACGAGGATAAAGATCTTTTCAGTGACCTGAAGGACCTTCTCGCAGAAATAACTGGAAAATACAAGATCCCTGAGAATTATTTTTATTACATGGCGATTCCCCCGTTTTTGTTTGCGCGTGTCGCCGAGAAGATAGTCGCACACGGCCTTGGTGCGGAAAAAACAGGCTACTGGCGGCGGTTTATTTTTGAAAAGCCGTTCGGACGCGACCTGGAAACCGCTCGAAGCCTCAACCGCGATCTGCTTCAAATCCTTGATGAAAACCAGATTTACCGGATCGATCATTATCTGGGAAAGGAAACTGTGCAGAACATACTGGTCTTTCGCTTCGGCAACAGCATCTTTGAACCGATCTGGAACCGGAATTATGTCGACCACGTGCAAATCACGGTAGCCGAAGACCTAGGGGTCGGTTCCCGCGGCGGTTACTATGATAAGGCAGGAGCCTTGCGGGATATGGTGCCGAATCATATATTCCAGCTGGTGACGCTGACGGCAATGGAACCGCCGGTTTCTTTTGAAGCGGACGCGGTCAGAAACGAGCAAGCCAAGATACTGCGGGCGATTAAGCCGTTCACACCGGAAAACGTTCTCGACAAGACTGTCCGGGGCCAGTACGCAAAGGGGACGATCGACGGCGAAACCGTACCCGGTTATCGCGAAATCGACAACATAGTCGAAGGGTCGGAGACTGAGACTTTTGCGGCCCTGAGACTTTCCATCGACAACTGGCGGTGGGCGGGCGTCCCGTTTTATGTGCGAACGGGGAAA
>JAOTWT010000118.1 GCA_029862725.1 Acidobacteriota bacterium
CTCGTCATGCACGATATTCACAAGCAGGGCGCCGGTGCCTCTGATCGCATCGTGAAGCAAGCGAAGCGAACGTTTCAGAATATCCGCGCTTGTCCCCTGAATCGGCAGGTTCTTTCCATAACGACGTGTCGAAGCGATCTGCGCGCGATCATCCTGTTCAAAGCGAAACTTCGCAAGCCTTCCCGACGCTGTGCGCGCCATTCCCTCGCTAACGGCCTTTTCGCCCGCTTCACGCAGCCATGCATCCAGGCCCCGGTGAGTCGAAAAGTATTTTCGCAAAATATTTTCAGCCTTTTCGTCGCTGACGCCCGACATGGAAGCAAATCGCTGGGCACCGATACCGTAAACGACTCCGAAATTGAGCCGTTTGGCGAAACTCCGTTGCTCCTGCGAGACATCTTCGGGCGATACGTTGAACACCTGTGCGGCCGCCGCAGCGTGAAAATCCACACCGCTTCGAAAGGCTCCCAAAAAATTCTCATCTCCGGAAAACTCGGCAAGGATACGCAGCTCGATCTGTGAATAATCCGCGATGATCAGCTTCCGTCCTTCGGGGGCACGAAAACACCTTCGATATTCATCCTGATGCGGAATCTGCTGGATATTCGGTTTCGAACACGAAAACCGCCCGGATGGCGCGCCGATTTGCCGAAAATCGGGGTGAATCCGGCCCGTTTCGGGTCGTACGAATTCAAGAATGTTCTCGCCAAAACTTGTTGCGGCTTTGGCGACACTGCGATAGGCAAGGAGTTTTTCAACGACCGGGTACTTGTCCGCGAGCGGTTCGAGTTCCCATCCCCTTGTCGTCCTGGGTATGGGGATGCCGAGGTTGATAAGCGCGTCGGTGACCTGGTTGTGCGAATCCAGATTTATCTCGGGGGCACCAAAAAGCGATGCCTGCGAAATACCAGCGGCGAGCAGCCCCTGGAGTTCTTCCGCGGTTTCCTGTTGGTGCTTCTTTATCTTCTCCAGTTGCTCCCGCCAAAGACCCGTGTCGAGATAGACCCCGTTCAGTTCCATCTGCGCAATCGGAACAACGCAGTCGAACTCAAGCTTTGCCACATTGATCAGGTTGTCGCTTTTCAAACGTTCGACAAGCTTCTCGCGAAGCGGGATCATAAGTGCGGCATCTTTTGCCGCGTAAGCAACCTGCGATTGCGAAAGTACGTCCGCGTCCCAGTCGCTGACCTGCTCTGATTTGTCGACCTCGACACCAAGAAAAAAGTTCGCCACATCTGCAAGATTATGACGCCGCTCCCGTTCGCCTGCGGCAATCAGCTGGCTCGCCAGAAATGTGTCGAATGTGCCGCCAAGTTCGGCATTCAGATGATGTGAAACCCATTTCGCGTCAAATTTCGCGTTGTGGGCAATCTTGACGGGGCGCCGTGCAGATATCAGCTTTCGCAGCGGATCCAGTTCCGAAATAGTGCTCAGATCTCCGAAGGCCTTGAACGGCTTGAGATCAATAACCACTGTCTGATCGCCACCGCTGAACTGGACCAAACGGATGTCGCCGTCGAATGGATCAAGCTCCGTAGTCTCGGTATCAAAACCGAGAAAGTCTTCCTTTTCCAGCTTCAAACACGCCGCTTCGAGCGCCACGGGATCGGTAATTAGGTCAAAATAGACTTCCATACTCAAAATTCTGAAACGAAGACACCGGTGTCAAATGCGATTTTGGATTTTACCTGCTTCCTCAAAAGACTTATACTTAGGGACAGGTTTGCATTCTAATGTGTTTGTTGGATCAAGCCAAAAGATCAAAGGTTTTTTTGACGGTTTGAAGCCGTTTGTTGAAAGATTTTATCGGGTTTGAGCGCAATGTACTAGGTTCGTCGCTCCCCGTTGTAAGTTGTCAAATTCTTCTGTTCAGATTCCATCCGGGAGCTGTTTTGTTATCCAAAAACACTTGGAATTCAAAATCGGTAGCTGAGGTTTAAACTCAGGTTCCTTCCGGTCAGGCAATCTCCGGTTTCGCGGTTTTAATGCGAATCCCCTATAAGAAGTCTATTTTGATCCCAATCCTTCAACAGCACCCGCGTCAACCCTCTCGGACAAACCAAAAGGAAAATTTATGTCTAAAGAAATGATCATCAGCGTCAATGGACGCGAGAAGAAGATCGCAATTGTCGAAAACGGACTAACCACAGAATTCTATATCGAACGCGGCGAGGACAATTCGGGAGTCGTCGGAAATATCTATAAGGGCCGTGTACAGCGTGTGCTGCCCGGAATGCAGTCGGCGTTTGTCGACATCGGACTCGAACGGGATGCTTTTCTGTATGTTTCGGACTTCTTCGACGAAGAAGAAGAAATTGAACGAATCGTCATGGAAAAGAAGAAAGACAAGAAATCCGATGACGAGGCCGACCGCGAAGCGACCGACGCGGTACACAAGTCGCGGCTGAAGAGAGATAAGAAGATCGATAACGTTCACGAAAAGGCCGAAATCGTGCCCGCTGAAAAAGATGCGGATGATACGGACGAATCTGACGAAAAACCGTCGAGCCCGAGAAGGCGTTCACAAAAGCCTGCCCGCAAGCCGGCAGGACGCAAGGAGAAGGCGGACGACGCCGACGCTGATGATTCGAAACCGGAGAAGAAGCAAGAAAAGGCAAAACCCGCCGCCCGCGAATCGAAGAAGAAAGAAAAGAAACCTGTTGAAAAGAAAATGCGGGAGAACGTACTGGATCCTTCAGACATCGAGTTTGGCGATTCTTCTTTTGAAAGAATCATCGACGACAGTGATACCGGCGAGATGCTCAAGGACGCGATGACGCAGGAAGCCATCATCGACAAAGTTCGCTCGATAGAGTTTGAGATGGAGAGCATCGATACCGCGGAGGTAGGGTCGCTGATCGATTCGCTCGAGGAATCGGGCTTCAAGCGGATCGCCGACGACGACGAGACGGATGAAAGCCCGGCGCCCGCTGGACGAGCCTCGCGAAGCAAATCAAGGAAAACCAGTACCCGAAACACGAAAGCAAAGGATACCGACGATGGGGATCCAGCCGACGAGACGGTAGAGAGCAAGACCGGCAAGAGCCCTTCCAGACGAAGCTCGAGTCGCAGGAAGGCCCCGGCCAAGAGAGCAAGTGATGATGACGATTCAGACGAAGGCGCATCTGATGCGAAGAAGCCGGCCCGCAAGCGGACCAGCAGAAGCAGAAAGAAAGATACTGCTTCCGACAATTCCAGCGCGGATGGGAACGAAGATCTTAAGGGGGCCAAAGCGAGTCTTAAGGAGTCACCCGATGTTTCCGAGATGGCCGTCCGAAGGGGTAGCCGTGGCGGACGGCGCCGGACGGCAACTACCTCGCCCGGGAAAAAACCGGCCTCGACCACAACCCACATGGACAAGAGTTACAAGGTCAGTGCGAACGAGGCCCCTGTCGTTGCTGAGGACCAGATTGCAAACGCGGAATTCAAGAAACCCGCCCGCGGGAGAGGGCGGCGGACCAACAGGTCCCAGCCAAAGATCACGGACCTGCTCAAGGAAGGACAGGAAATTCTCGTGCAGATCGCAAAAGAGCCGATTGCTCGCAAAGGAGCTCGGATAACTTCGCATATCGCGCTGCCGGGACGCTTCCTGGTCTACATGCCGACGATCGAACATCTCGGAGTTTCACGAAAGATCGATTCCTCGAAAGAAAGGGGACGTCTCCGAAATCTACTGCAAAACGTTATATCAAAAGAAGATATACCTTCTGGCGGATTTATTGTCAGAACAGCCGGTGTCGGCAAATCGGAAGAAGAGATCCGGGACGATGCGCGATATCTCGCAAAAACGTGGGTCGAAGTCAAGAAAGAGGCCGACCGCTCAAAATCAAAATCGTTGATCCATCAGGACCTCGATATCATATTGCGCTTGCTGCGGGATCATCTCTCAGACGACTTCTCAGCAATCAGAGTCGATTCCGAAGAAGAATTTCAAAGGATCGTTGAGTTTGTAAACCGAATTCAGCCTAAACTCGTGAAAAGAGTGAAGTTCCACACCCTCGACGAACCGATACTCGACACATACGGTGTCGGGGATGAAATCGACAAGGCTTTGAAACACCGGGTCTGGCTCAAATCGGGCGGTTATCTTGTGATCAACCAAACCGAGGCGCTGATCGCGGTCGATGTCAACACCGGCAAATTTGTCGGTAAAGGGAACGCCCGTCTCGAGGACACGATCACAAAGACAAATATGGAGGCCGTGAAGGAAATTGCGCGGCAGGTCAGGCTCAGGGATTTGGGCGGAATCATCGTCCTCGATCTGATCGATATGGAAGACCGCAATAACCGGAAAAAGGTTTTGCAGGCACTTCAGGAGAATCTGTCCAAGGACAAGTCTCCGACAAAAGTCCTTTCATTTAATGATTTCGGCCTCGTCATAATGACTAGAAAACGTGTCAAACAGTCGCTCGAAAGGACGCTTTGCTCGCCGTGTGAGAATTGCGAGGGCGCGGGTTGGATCAAGTCAGCGCAGACGGTCTGCTACGAGATACTGGAAGAAGCCCGGCGTCTCTCGAAGAGTCTCGACGATGTTCGGGAGACGACGCTGCGTGTGAATCCGAAAGTAGCGCTCGCTCTGCAGAATGAAGAAAAAGAGGTTCTAAATCTTATCGAAAACTATCTCGGCGTGGTGGACATCAACGGCGACAAATCGGTCCACCAGGAACAGTTCGATTTCGCATTTATATAAATAAGGAGCCAGTAGTCGGTGGTCGGTGTAAGAAGGATTATCTGGAAGCCACAGGGCGGTCCTGATAAAAATATCCACCAGGTTTCCGGATCCGGGCAACGTAGACCCCCGGCCACCGATCACAAAATCCAGGCCACTGTCTCCTGGTTTTATTTAGATCTTTAGTTTCTTTATTTTCTTCGGGTCCTCCGGTCTCTCAAAAATCGAATCCGGTATCACCCGGTTAAACTGCACCTTCGAATAGTTGACCCGGAATGACCTCTGGCCGTCCGAAAAATGGTCGACGATGAAAGGAAACAAGATCCCTTCCATCAGTATGAACTGTGCATAGCGGTATTCCTTGTTTATCAAGACCCCGTCGGAATTCTTGACTGGATAGACGGTTTTCATAGGAAGGCCTTCATCGGAAAACTCGTACTCGATCCAGCTGTCATCCTCGAATTCCAATTTGATCACGTCATTTCTCTTCCCAAGGCTGGCCTGACGGCGCCCGGCGTGGGAAAGCTCCGCCTCCCCATTCCAGCGACCGCGGAGAAGGTAGTCGTAATGGGTTTTGAGGTCGAGTTGGAATGCAGCGATCTGGATATCCGTTTGCGGGCCGAAGTTGTCAAAGAACTCGTCGAGTATCCATCCCGTGTCGCCGGTGTTGACCTGGACGGTTCTTGTGCCTCGTTCGTTAAAATCGACGCGTTGTTTGTTCGGATAAATGATGACGTTTACAAAAGACTGAAACGATGCGATCTTACTCTCTTTCAGGACACTCAATTTGCCCGAACTCGAAAGTGTCGTTACATTCCTGTATTTTTCGCCGCCGAGTTTGGCCACGGCCTTCTCGATAACCTCTTCCGCCTTCTGCGTATCATTGCCGTCTTCAACCTGCGCGCCCGCAGTCGTGAAAGCAAACACGAATATCAGTATCCCGGTGAAATAGTTCTTCATAAAATAAATCTCGATAGAGCTTTGACGGTCTTTATATCAAATGCGTTCACCGCTGTTTAAATGCGTAAGCTATTTTCATGGTCACGGTGACGGGTCTTTTCGAGTCTTTGAGTGTTGCCGGAGTAAATTCTATTCTCGAAGCAGCTTCCCGTGCCGAGTCTTTAAAGGCCTCAGGCAATTCGCTTTCGATGGAAACGATTCTAACTTTCCCGTCTTTCATCAACAAAACATTGACGCTCACGTCGCCCGAAGGAGCATCACTTCCATCGATGAGCGGATAAACCGGTCCAGGCCTGGACGTAACATCCGGCTTTTCGATGCGCGGATCGTGTGCTTCGAAAGCAATTGTCACGACATACTCCACCCGGAGCACGACATCAATCGCTGTTCCCTTATTGGATGCCGGCGTGAATTCGAACGTCCGGAAGGCGTCTCGGATCTCATCCTCATAGCCAAACGGCAAGGACTCCAGAAACTCGATCCCGCCCACTTTACCATCGGCGGAAAGAGTGACGTCCACGACCATTTTTCCATCGATGCCTTTCTTGACCGCCTCGTCGGGAAACTCAATTCGGGGCAGTTTGCCCAGTTTAGGAGCATCGGTCGCATCCTTGAGGTCGAAACTGTAGTTAACGCTGTACGCAAACTGTTGCGCAGTCAGACTTCCGGCCAGCATTGCCATGCCCAAGATGATGGGCAGGAAAAAATTCAGAATTCTTTGCATAATTCCAGCTTTTCGTAAAATTAAAAAAGGCTTTGACGATAATAATCGGCAAAGCCTTTGAGATCAAGGATTTAAAGGAGTCCTAATTCAAACTAAAGGAATCTTTCGCCAAAACCTCAACTTCTCCATCTTTCACGGCGACCTCAAACTGGGTACCCGTTTTCCATAAATTGGTAAGGGGCAGCTTCACTGTCTGATCGATATGCCGTTTCAGGAACCTCGCTCCGTAAGCCGGGCTAAATCCCTTTAAGGTGAGCAGATCTATCGCTTCTTCTGTGACAGTTATGAACTTACCCTGTTTTTCCATTTGTTTCCGCACTTTCGCGAGATAGAGGTTCGCAATCTCCTTAACCTCTTCCATCGTCAACGGCGAAAAAATGATGATCTCGTCAATTCGGTTTCTGAACTCCGGCGTAAACCGCTGTTCGGCCGCCTTCATTACATCGCCTTTGATCATGTCGATATCACCGAGCGATTTCATCCCGAATCCGAGCGGATTTTCGTACTTCTTAAAGTTCTCGGAACCGAGATTCGACGTCATTATGACGATCGCGTCCGATAGATAAACCCTCTTTCCGCGGCCATCCGTTATCCAGCCCTCGTCAAACGCCTGGAGAAAGATGTTCATCAAATAGGGATTCGCTTTTTCGACCTCGTCGAGCAAGAGAACGGTGTAGGGATTCTCTCTAAGCTGTTCGGTCAACAAACCGCCCCGTTCGCTACCGACGATGCCCCGCGGCATCCCGATCAGCTTTTCTATGCCGACCGTGCCCTCACCATATTCGGACATATCGATACGGACCATCTTCTCGTCGTCCCCGAACATAAACTCCGCGACGGCTTTTGCCAGTTCGGTCTTTCCGACACCCGTCGGGCCGAGAAACAGAAGCACCCCATCCGGCGCGTAATGGCTCTCCTTAAGCGGTCCCTTGTTTAGCCTGAGCCTCTCGGCGACTGCGCGCACGGCATTCTTCTGGCCGACAACCCGATCGGCAAGGCTCTTTTCCATCACCGAAAAACGATCCGTCGTGTCCCGGTAGATCATATCCTTCGGGATTCGCGATTCCTGCGAGATCACATCAACAATGTGCTCCGGCGTGACGACCATCGAAGATGGCTCGTTTATCTCAACCTTGACCGACGCCGTATCGAGCCAACCAATAGCCTTGTCCGGCAGATGCAGGTGCCTTATATACCTGGGAGACATTTCAAGCGCCATATTGATCGCTTCGTCGGAAATCTTGACCGAATAGTTCTTCTCCAAACGCGGCCTTACACCATGCAGAATCTCCTTAGTTTCTTCAAGCGTCGGTTCATCAACCTTAACAAGGCGGAAACGGCGGGCGAGAGCCTCGTCCTCGGCGATATACTCTTTGTATTCCGTCATTGTCGTTGCGCCAATTATCCGCAGCTCGCCCCGGGCGAGTGAAGATTTGAACATATTGGCGGCATCCGAAGATGTGCCAAGAGCCGCACCAGCACCAATTATGGTGTGTGCCTCGTCGATAAAGAGAATTATGTGCTCTTTTTCTTTTACCTCATCGATGACGCCCTTGATGCGCTCTTCGAACATCCCCCGGAGCATCGTACCGGCGACCATTCCGCCCATTTGAAGCTGAACGAGGTGCGAGTTCCGGAGGCGTTCGGGTACCTTT
>JAOTWT010000101.1 GCA_029862725.1 Acidobacteriota bacterium
ACTTCACAACCGGGTCAAAAAATCCGAAAAGCATCTTCTCCCCTGGTACCCGGGCGAGATCGACTGGTACGACTACTGGCTGAATATACATTTTCCCGGTCTCAGGAAATGGGTGCTGCCCCAGCTCGAGGAAGAACTTAAGGCAATCGAACGCCGCGATTACACGTACAAGGACCTCGCCGACCTGTTCGACACTGCAACCAAGCGTTTTGCGACACGGGTTTCGATGAAGATCGAGCGACACGGACGGCTCGAGCAGTACACCTACGAGGACGTCCGCGAACTCGCGTTACGTGCGGCCGGTTTTCTTGCCAGCGAGGGCATCGAGGCCGACGATCGTGTGATCCTTTTCTCGCACAACATGCCGGAATGGGGACTGACTTACTTCGGCATCATCAAGGCCGGAGCGACCGCGATCCCTGTCGATCCCGCAAGTACCGTCGATGAAATCGTCAATTTTGCGTCAGCCGGCGAGGCGAAGGCGATCGTTATAAGCCCGAAGCTGAATGAAGACAATCCCGGGCTTGCCGAGAGGTTCGCGAAGGAAGGTCTTGATGTCGCCATCTACACCTTCGACGATGTTTTCGAAATGCAAACCGAGACCGAAGAGGCACGACGTGCGGCGCTGCTCCCGGAACGGATCCTTGCGACTTCGCCCGCATCTCTGATCTTTACATCGGGCACGACCGGCACGCCGAAGGCGGTGATGCTGTCGCACAAGAATTTCACGAGTATGGTCTCGATGCTTTCATCGGTTCTCGAAATGAGTATCGACGACGGTGTGCTGTCCGTGCTGCCGTTGCACCACACGTTCGAGTTTTCCGCCGGATTTTTGACTCCTTTTACGAATGGCACGCAGATGCGTTATCTCGAGGAACTCACTAGCGACGAACTCGCGCGCGCGATTGAAAAAGGACATGTGACGGGCATGGTCGGTGTACCCGCCCTCTGGGAAATGCTCCATCGGAGAATCAAGACAAGGCTCCGGGAACGAGGCGACTGGATCGCGGATATTGCCGACAATATTATCGATTTTAACGCCTGGCTTCGCGACAACACTCCTCTAAACCTCGGTCCGGTCGTGTTCTTTCCGATCCATGAGGGGATGGGCGGACGCATGCGTTACCTGATTTCGGGGGGGTCGGCACTCAGTGAAAAAGTCCAGAAAGATCTCCATGGCCTCGGGTTTAATGTCCTCGAAGGCTACGGGCTGACAGAGTCGTCTCCTGTACTCACGGTAACCCGTCCGGAAAACAGCCTGATCAAGGGAAGCGTCGGCAAACCGCTTCCGGGCGTCGAGGTGAAGATCAATAATCCGGATAACAACGGCGTCGGAGAGGTTTACGCCCGCGGGCAGAATGTCATGCTCGGTTATTACAAGAACGAGCAGGCGACCGAGGAAGCGCTCGATGACCGTTGGCTCAAGACCGGCGACCTCGGAAGGCTCGATGACGATGGCAATCTTTACATTGTCGGGCGTTCAAAGGACGTCATTATCGATAGCAACGGCAAGAACATCTATCCCGATGAAGTCGAGGATCTTTACTCCAAATCCCCTTTTATAAGAGAGTTAAGTGTTGTCGGGCTTCCCGAAGAAGACGGCGGCGAGAGGGTCGCGGCGCTTGTCGTTCCGGATTACGAGAAGGACATATCGATGACCCGTGCGATGACAAACAAGGAGGTCGAGAAGCACTTCCGCGAGGTGTCGGCGGGTCTTCCGTTTTTTAAGCGGGTACAGGTTCTTCATTTGACGCCCTTCGAATTACCCCGGACGGCGACGAGAAAGGTGATTCGTCCGGAGGTTGTAGAGATTATCGAAACGCTTCAAAACCGTTCGCGAAGCAAGACGAAAACGGCTGTCGATTTAAAGGGCGACAGCAATATGCTCTGGATCAGAAAGATCGTCGCGAGCGTTTCGGGACGTGAGCTTGCGGATGTTTCCGCGGACTCCGCTTTGACGGACATCGGGTTCGATTCGCTCATGTTTGTAGAACTTCAGGGCGCGGTCGAGGACGGCGGCGGGCGCGTGCTTTCGCCCGACGAACTCAACGAGGTTCAAAAGGTACGCGAACTCCTGCAGGCCGTCGAAAGGGTCGATAAATCGAAGAAAATCGCGGACGAGCCCGTTGAGGAGACCAAGAAGGACGAGGATATTCATATCCCCTCAATCGTAAAGTTTGTTGGAAACAAGGTCGTGGACCTTGCTCAGAAATCGCTTTACGAGACGGTACTCGACACAAAGATCGAGGGACGCAGGAATGTACCGCCCCATACCAATTTTATCGTCTGCTCGAATCATTCCTCGCATCTCGACATGGGTTTGATCAAATTCGCGCTTGGCGAAAACGTTGCCGAACAGACGGTCGCGGTAGCCGCAGCGGATTACTGGTTCGATACAAAATACAAGCGCGCATACATGAACAACTTTACGACGCTTGTTCCGATCGAGCGATCGGGAAGTTTGAGACGATCGTTGAGACACGTGACCCAAATCCTTCACGAGGGTTATAACGCGTTGATATTCCCAGAAGGGACGCGCTCTTTGACCGGTGAAATGGCAGAATTCAAACCGGTGATCGGCTACCTGGCGCTCAACGAGAAGATCGGGATTTTGCCGCTTTGCCTGTCGGGAACCTATGACGCATTCCCGAAGGGGAGCACGGTCCCGAAATGGAGCAAGGTCGGGTCCAAGATCGGTGCCCGTGTCGGCCGTTTTTTGGAATACGAGGAGCTCGCCGGGATGGTCAAAAGCGCACCGAATACCGAAGCCTACAGGCTTGTCGCGGCACGGGTGCAGCACGAGGTTGAGAATATGCGCGATGGCAAACGAGACAAGTTCGATGTCAAGGCCGTCCGCAAGAAATGGCGCGACGAAAGGCGAAAGCCAAAGAAGCTAAATCCCGTAATTGATGATTAAGTTGGTGACTTTATCTATAGGATTTCAACCTGTGTTTTTGAACCGCAGAGAACACTGAGATCGCAGAGGAAGATATTGGCTGGAGATCTTATCACCGTAGTGTCTGAATTTTCGATTCGGATGGAACTATGAAATTCTTGAAGGATGCTAGAGGTTTGGGTTAAAACAGTTATTGAATTAGGAAGGGCGGAATGAGGAGCCGCTTTGTTATTGACCGGGAACTGAAGGAGATTTCCCATTGGACGGACACGTAATGTGACGATTAATGGAGAAACTCAATGAAATTGAACGAAATAAGCGGAACGGTAATCGGATGTGCGATCAAGGTACATAGAACTTTAGGGCCCGGTTTGTTGGAGAGTGCATATGAAGGCTGTCTGGTCTATGAGCTTTCAAAAGAGGGGCTGAACTGCCAAACACAAATGAAGCTGCCTGTTATATATGACGGGGTCAAAATCGACACGGGATATCGGGTTGATGTGATTGTTGCGAAATCCGTTATTTTGGAAATAAAGACAGTTAAGAAAATTATTCCGATACATGAAGCTCAGATACTCTCCTATCTCAAAATGAGTAGGCTAAAGCTTGGTCTAATACTTAACTTCAATACAATGATTCTAAAAAGTGGGATCAAGCGAATAGTCAACAATTTTGATCAGTAGAAAATAAGCAAAAATCGGATTCGAGTGATCGTAAAAGGCAAAAAGATACCTCTGCGCTCTTTGCGGTCTCCGCGGTAAAAACTCAGACAAAATGGGAAAGATACTGATTACAGGCGGGACAGGGTTTCTAGGGACGCATATCGTCAAACAATTAATTGCAGCAGGAGAAAAGAACCTGCGTGTGATGGCGTCAAGGGTGCCGGAGTGGATGACCGACAGCGGCGTCGAGGCCTGTGTCGGGTCGGTGACAAATGCGGAAGACTGCGCCGCGGCGGTCAAAGGCGTTTCGGTCATCCATCATCTCGCTGGTAAGGTCTCGCGGGACAATAGTGACGCGGCGTTGATGAACGAGATTCATCTGCAGGGCACCCGCATCCTCATGGAAGCCGCGACCGAAGCGAAGGTAAAAACGGTCGTCCTCGCATCCTCAAGCGGTACGATCGCGGTGTCCGAAGAAAAAAAGGTAGTTGACGAGACCTACCCGCCCCCAATGGACCTGATATCCCGTTTCGCATACTACTCCTCCAAGTTCTACCAGGAAAAAACGGCGCTCTCCAATTTCGACGGCAAGGGAAAGAAACTCGTCATACTCAATCCGTCTCTGCTCCTGGGTGATGGCGACGAGCGCATGAGCTCGACAAAGCCCGTGCTGGACTTTCTCGCGCGGAAGATCCCGTTTACACCTTCCGGAGGACTGAACTTTGTAGACGCGCGGGACGCTGCCGCCGCTTTTTTAATGGCGCCCGACAAAGGCAAACACCAGGAAAAATACTTGATCGGTGCTGAAAATATGACGTTCGAGAGGTTTTTTGGACGACTCGAACGTCTGAGCGGCGTTTCGGCGCCTTCTTTGAGAGTTCCGAAGTCGATCTCTGTGCCGGCAGCGGGTGTCATCGATTCCGTCTTTAAGAGCTTAAACCGTACACCGCCGTTTGAGGCCAAGGAAGTCGAACAGGCGGAGTTGTTCTGGTATTTCGATTCGTCCAAAGCGCGGGAAACACTGGGTTTGGAGACCCGTGATCCGAATGAGACGCTTTACGATACGATCAAGTACCTGAGGGAGAACTTCCTCGGGGAAGGGGTGTTTGGTCATTGACCATTGGACACTAGTGTCCAACTATAAGTCAAACAATTTCAGATGTTTAGAGATGTCGGGCTTTGAATCTTGTATTTCATTGTCGTTAAGTATCTCGGTCAATTGCGTTTAATTTCATGTTGATACCGGAATCATCTGTAGAATTCCGTTTAGATTCGAAGCAAACTAATTGATTGGGGACGCAGCCATCGTAGATGGCGTAAGCGTGTAGCCCACAGCGAAGGCTGCCGGAGCTGTGGGAACAAATTAGAAATCGGCAAGCCCGGGAACGGGCGACAGATGCGATTGCTGTCGCCCGTTACACGGGCTTGGACCAATTGGATCGTCACCCGTAGCTTGGCCTTTGGGCCTTCGCTACGGGCTACAGCCTTACGCCATCTACGATAGCTAAGACGAATTGATACAAAGGAACTCGGCTGAAATCAAAAAATAAAAATATCGCTGTAAGTGTTTGATCATTAACATGTTACAGCACTTCAAAGAGCAAACAGTTGGACACTAGTGACCATTGGACATTGACCAATTACTCAATTACCCAATTACCCAATGGACAATTGAAAACGGAAAACTAATGAGAACCGTCGGCGGTAGCCGATGGCGAACGGAAAACGGAAAGCTGAGAGCTGAGAGCGCCGAAGCGGCTATACACTTGCTATGAATCACTGGCTGTCCTACAAGTCATCTCATTCGTTTTGTTTTTAATTTATTGCGAAGGTAGAGAGGTTCTGAGGACACGCTCTTTATTGCAGCTAAGAAATATTAGGGAAGGTCTTGAAGAGCCGTAAGTTTAATTGCCACTAGCTTTAGCTAGTGGACGCGGCTTCCCGACTTAATGGGGGCTTAAGCCCCCGGAACTTAGTGGCACCCGTTACCCCTAGCTAAAGCCAGGGGCAATTTAAAACGAGCAATTCTGGAACATCCTACGAATGAACTTAACCCCGGCCTTTAACCTTCTACCATCAACCTTCAGTCAAACAGCATACGTCGACATCAACGTCGGCTTCCGACGAGCCTTGCTCGCCTGCTCCCAGGCGTAGGCAATGCCTATAAGCCGCGGCTCCGTAAACGCCTTGCCAAAAAACGACATGCCGATCGGCATACTATTCAAAATTCCGGATGGGACCGTGATATTCGGATAGCCGGAAACCGCAGGCATTGACGAGCTTCCGACATACTCGCGAGGGCTGTCCCCCTGGACGAGATCGATCAGCCATGCCTGCGCGTTCGAGGGCGCGACAAATGCGTCGAGCTTGTGTTCGTCGGCGACATGGTCGATACCCTCGTCCTGGGTCAATACTTTGCTGCGCAGTAGCGCGAGCTGGTAGGCACGCTCGGTAAGATCGCCCTTCGCCTGCGCTTTTTCAAAAATCTCCTGTTTGAAGTAGGGCATTGATTTGTCCGCGTGGTGATTGTTGAACATGATCAGCTTTTCGAGGGAATCGTGCTTGCCGCCGCGCGCCTTCAAATACTTGTTGAGATCGGCTTTGAATTCATAGAGCAGGACCTCGTATTCGTCGTCGCCAAACTTGCCGAAATTCGGAAACTCGACATCGATGAGCTCGGCACCCAGTTTCTGAAGCTCTTTGAGATTGGTCTCCATCAGTTCATCGAGTGCGGCATTTCTACCAAAATACTGCCTGACGACCCCGAGTTTCGCGCCCTTCAGCGCATCCGCCTTAAGATACTTCGTGTAATCAACGGACCTGCTTTTTGCCGCGGACGTAATTTCATCCTGTGGGTCCTGACCGACCATGACCGACAAAAGCACGGCCGCATCGGCGACCGTTCTCGCCATCGGGCCGGCGGTGTCCTGGCTGTGGGCGATCGGTATGATGCCGCTTCTCGAAACCAGGCCGAGGGTCGGTTTGATCCCGACGATACCGCAAATCGACGCCGGACATACCACAGATCCGTCTGTTTCGGTTCCAATCGCGACAGCCGTCAAATTCGCAGAGGCTGCCGCTCCCGAGCCCGATGAAGAGCCGCACGGGCTTCGATCCAAAATGTACGGATTTCGTGTCTGACCGCCGACGCCGGACCAGCCGCTTGAGCTGTTTTCAGAGCGGAAATTGGCCCACTCGCTGAGGTTTGTCTTGGCGATCAGCACCGCTCCCGCCTCGCGCAGGCGTTTGACGACAAACGCGTCCTGTTTCGGTGTCGGGGCATCGACCAGCGCCAGACTGCCGGCCGTCGTGCGCATTCCATCCGCCGTGTCGATATTGTCCTTGATCGCAACCGGCACACCGTGCATCGGTCCCCGCGTTTTGCCGGCGGAGCGTTCATTGTCCATCGCCTCCGCGATCTTAATGGCGTCCGGGTTGACCTCGATGATCGAGTTCAGCTTGGGATCGATCGATTTGATACGGGCCAGGTATCCCTCAACCAGCTGCTTCGTAGTGACCTCGCCCGAGGCCATCGCGTTTTGCAGCTCGACTACGGTCTTTTCTTCCAGATCAAAATCGAGCTTCGCGGTCTTTCCCGCTTTTATGTTTTTACTCATTATCAAAGCTGCGCTTCCCGAAATCCCTATCTGCAAAAAGTCACGGCGGTTTATTGACATGGACTCCTCCTCATTTCCTAAGATTATGATGGTGGGAGTTAGCTTATAACCAACTCTGCGGCTTGGCAAACAAATGCTGTTCAAAGGGCCTGGTAATCTTACGCGATAGAATGCTTACGGTGGTGAAGAGCCGCCGGATAAAGCTTTGCGGATGAAAAAAGACAGGATCACCGCCTTTTTGCGACAATTCGCGTGTGCGATGAAGGATTTACGACTAAAGCGTCGCGTCTTCCAACTTTCCGATCTGAATATCCGTACGGACCCGGTGTCCGGCGACCTTATGGAGGGCGCGGTTATTCCTGCGTAGTTCGAGTTCAAATCGAAGCTGCTTTTCACTAACCGGACATTACTGATAATTTATAACTGATGGTTGAAAAATAAAATGGGGAGAGCTGCCGCCGCAGTCTATGGCGTACGTCCGTTGTGACTTTCACCGCAAGGGTCTCACTTGATTCGGCAGGTGCCGCATGGGGTCAAACGCCGGCGGCAATCGGCTCGCAGCACTTATTTTTTGGGTCTATTCGAATCAGCCTACCCTTGCTAAAAAGACAGGATCCCTGGTCTTTAGAAAGGCCGCGTTTTTAGATCTTACGGCGGTCGACCGTCTGCTGCTCATCAGTTTGCAACCTAAATAGGTGCAGCACGAGATGCGGGCGTATCAAAAAAATATTGACTTCCCGATTAATTCGTGTTAGGTATTTTGCAACGGATAATTTGGCTTGAAACCTGTAAAAGGGCATTCCAAAAAAGCAATGTTTTCATTGCTTTCAGCTGCGATGCCCGATTGTCTTTGCTGTTTGATAATCCGCAATCATATTTTGAAATCGAAAATCAATAAGGATTAGGGCTTCGTCAAGATCAACTATGGATTTCGGCGAGTCCAGATATTTTATGTTTGGTGCCGTATTACCGCTGGCACCGAACACCGATACGAATTCACGCACTCACCCTTGCCGGACTGACTTGAAGAAACGCTATCCACCCCCGATAGACTTCTCAGAACAGTTCGAACCGACGATAAAGTGGAGGCACCAGTTCATGAAGAATAGTTTGACATATGTGCGGATAATCAGGTTAGTTTTTTGTATTTTTATTATCACCTCAATGGGGACTCTGGCTGTCGGAGGATCCGGATCGGTCAGATTAAATCCTCTTCAATCCCCAGGGACCGGGGTTTTCAACCCTTTCGAAAAATACGAACCTTTCGCGACTGTTGGTGCGGGGGTAAGGGTCACTAAACCAGGCTCTGCTCTTATAAAAAGGCACGGTCTTTTTTCTGTGTCGAACTTGTTCGAAGCGACGATCAC
>JAOTWT010000102.1 GCA_029862725.1 Acidobacteriota bacterium
TGCCCTCCGTTGGCCTATAGACCGCGGCGTCCTGTTTTCCGTCGCCGTCGTAATCGGCCGGTGCCGGAAGATCGCCGGTGAGCCCGAAATTAAAGGCACGGAACATTCCGTCGGAACTCTGAAGAATAAACCAGGTGTTCGATGACGGGCGGAAAACGGCGTAATCGGTTCTTCCGTCGCCGTCGTAATCAGCGTTTACCGCGGCGTCGCCCGTACTGCCCCACGGCGTACCTACCTCGGTGCCGTTCGAACTCTGTGTCACCCGAAAATCGAATTCCGAAGGTGCGTCTGTAGCGTTAAACAAACTGCGGTCGGTCTTGCCGTCACCATCAAAATCAAATGGCGCGCTCCGTGCGCGCGGTGACGCACAATCGCAGCGGTAACCATCGATGACCTCGACGTCGTCGATGTACTGTCCTTCCTTAAATGTTCCATTGTCGGTCGCGACACGCCATCGAAAACGGACATCATTCCCCGCCGCCGAGGCCGGAAGCCTGACGATCGAATCGATAAAAACAGGCACCGCGTCGACCCCGCTCCGGCCGGACCACGCGCGGCGGCCCATCAGCGGATTGCTGCAACAGGCGTCGATCACCCCGTCGTTGTATCCTCCCGAGATAAAGTATCCGCCCGCTTCAAGAATGTCCTGCCACGGACCTCCTCCGATCTCGATCTCGATCACGGCACCGTCATACACGCGGTTTCGCAGAAAAGTCGTTTCAAGTTCGTACCAGTTCTTGAAGCGCAGTTCGGCGTCGGCCGTCGAAACCGATATCAAAGGGGAGATGATCTCGTTGACCCCGATCGTCCGCGGTGCCGGGGAAAAAGCTGTGTTGGGACCACTGAATGAACGAACAGTTGAAGTCGTCCAGTTTTCACGATCTCCTTCAAATGATGTGCTCCAGCCCGCCGGAAGCGTTGGTGCGGCCACCCCATCGAAGTTTTCCTGAAAAACAATATTTGAAATTCCGGTTCTCACGGGGATCGTGAGCACGCCGAGGTTTTGTTCCACGTCCGTAAGAGAAAAACGTAAATCGATCTCGTCTCCGCACGAAAGACTCGGCGCGGCCGTAAAACTGAACGGACGGGTAACAATTTCTCCCGCGACCGTGAGTACCCCGTAGTTTTGAGGCGGACCCGGGTTAAGCACTCCCCCTTTTGCAAGCAATGTTGCCGTAAGTCCGGACGTCGGGCTCTGGCCTGTGTTCTGCAGCGAAACATCGATGGTCACCGTCTCTCCCGGTTCGATAGTTCCATTTGCAGCACAGCCTTCGCTCGAAATCTCTATCGACCGGCTTTCGATCACCGCTGTCGGAGTGAGCCGCGCGTTGAGGAACCAGCTCTCGTTTGGACTTACCTTTACCGTCAGATCAAATTCCCTCGTGATGAACCCGCTGGCGGAAACGACGATCCGGTGCGTGCCCGCCGGAGTCCAAACGGGATCTATCGCCCCGTTCGTTTTTGTCACGCGCGTGTAGGGAATCGTGTTCAGGTCGCCATTTAGATAAATTTTGACTAGAGCGTTTGGAATAAGATCATTGTTTTGATCATTTACGGCGAAGACATCGATTTTGGTCGTCGATTCGTCAACGCACTCGGAAAAGCGGAACTTACCGATCCGGGTCAGCCAGCCGAACGGACTTTCGTTCTGGCTTTGCAGGCTGTAGTACTGGTTGGTGATCCAAAAAGTACAGCCATCCGAAGGATCCGAAACAAGCCCGGAATAATCTCCCCACCGAAATCCGAACGCCGTCTGAACGCCGGTGCCGGTGACAAATATCGCTTCGTTTCTGAATGTGCCTCGGGGTTCCGCCGAGAGTTTGCCGGTATAGACTATCGAAGGCTCCTTTTCCTCGTTGCTGGTGCTATAACCTACGGCGAGGTTGCCCTGATGGTCCTGAGCAGCAGCGGCCATGAACCGGCTTGTATCCGCACTCCCGATCGTCGACTGTTCTTTAAACGTGAATGGTTGACCGACAGACCGCCGTATTTCGTAGACCCGGACCCCGGCCCTATAGGTTTGCCCGACCGAAGTCACGCGAACGGTTTGATTCACGACGATCGATTCACTCGAACCGAGGTTTCGATACGCGGCACGAAACATCAGGCGGTCGCCTTGCGAATCCAGACCCTCACCCGGGGGCGGTTGTTCGATATCGTCCCTGCCGTTTTCGCTGGTCGGGTCGAACGCTGCAGTCTGCAGTGGAGATTCTGACGCTTCGGCAAATGTTGAATTTGCCGGGGTATCAAAATCCGGGCGAAACTCAAATATCCGCAGTGCGTCTGCGGGCTCTCCATATTCATCCGCCGAGTACCCGACAAACATCCCCGGAGACGCCGCCGGCGGAGCCCTAAGCCCGTCAAGGTCGACAGGCAGGAGACCTCCGAGTCTAATCGTCGTCGGTGATGCGAGATCAAAATAGATAAAGCTCGCGTTAGGATCTCCGACGATCAGCTTTTCGCGCTCAAACGCAAACGCTCCCGATCCGGCATAATCGCTGCCAAGGAATTCATCGGTCGACATATAGATCGCGTCGTGCCAGATACCAAGTTTCGCGTAGTCGTTTAACTTGACATTAGGCATGATGAACTCATAAACGAAATACTCTCCTGTTGGATCGCTGGTCTCCGAAACTGCCAACATCTGCCTGAATGGCGGTATGTTCTTGCAATACTGGCTGAGGATCCAGCGGTCGGCGAGTGTGTCATAGAGCACGATCGGATCCCCGTCGTCGCGGGTCGAGCAGGCAGTCCCGAGAGGCGCAAAAAGCGAACTCAGTTTGAAAGGCGGTGTTTGCGGGTTCCCCGCCTTGTCATAGACGCGAAGAAGTGAGTTTACGGCCTGGACAAAATGTTTTGGTCCGACATCGCCGTTCGTATCGGGCGGTATTATTCGAAAACCGAAAGCGGCGGCATTGTCGTTGCTGCTCAGCCCTTCAAACGAGAGGCTCGGGGAGGGCATTCCGACACCCGTCGTCGTAAAGAAAGACGACTCGACATCGTTTTGGGTGCCGACTATGCGTTTTCTGAACGGTTGTCGATTGGGTACTTCGCGGGCGTTCGCCGCGGCCTTTCCAAGTTTCCCGCTTTTGTTCCCTGGATCGGGCGTTGGCGGCGAGAGTGAATCGACGCGCGGAGAAACAGCAACCGCGAAAGCCTTTACTTTTTGGGGCTGCAACTCGGTAAATGGCCTGGGGTCTTCGGATTTTTGCGACTCTACTTCACGCGTAATTACGAAACAAACCGTAACCAGCATAAACGCTGCCAGCAGAAAAAACCCCTTCTTCATAGGCTTTTCAGTCTATCAAAAAGGAGTGCTCTTTAGAATGGTTTTTGGGCTGATCAGAGTCCTACGATTCGTTCGAGAGGGACGGTGAATCCAAAGCGGTCGTAGCTGGTCTTTCGTTTATTTATAAGGGCGATGATGAGATGGTTTGTATCCCTGTAAACGGTCCCAAACTTCGGATTTTGTCCAAGTTTTTCGATAATACGCCCAAGCGACTCGGCGACGCTGTTTACAAAAACAGCCTCGTTGACCTGCTTTTTCATCGTTACGCGCCCATTTTCGTAATCAAATATTTTTAACGCGGGGTTCATAAAAGGGTAATCGCACGCAATCTCCGCGCAGGCTTTGCGATATGCGGCAGCAAAATCGAGCCGGTGGTTTTCCAGTGACCTGTCGACCACGCCCAGAAGTTCGACAGTCAGTTTTAAAAGCGTCTGCCAATCTTCAGTTGCGAGTTGGCGTTGCCGTGCCTTGAGTTCGACTTTGTTAGTCAGCTCAAACGGAAAATCCGGAAGCGAGGTTTGATGCCGAACCGGGTTTTCTTCCACCCGGCTTTCAGCATTTGTTTTGGGCACGAATTCCGCAAGGTCAAGAGGGATTAATTCGTCGCGGCGCTGATACTCGCCGGGTGTCTTGGCGATGCGCGGTTTTTCGCAGCCGTTCGGTTTTGTTTTCGGCTTTGGGCTACTGTTTCCCGCCTTTGCTCGATGAATTTCAGGCGTCTGTTGTAAAGGAGCAGGCGACGCGGCCCTTCGGGGTCGGGCTTTCGGAACCGACCCGTTTTGGAGGGACGGGCCGGCGTCTGCTTTATTCTCTGTGATCTTTAGCTGATAGACGTTGATCGATCCGCCCGGTTCACGCGACCTTATCAGCACCCGCTGAAACGCTTCTTTACCGGTCGAGATACGTCCCGAGATCCGGTCGTCTTCCCGAACATCGATCTTGTGGTTTGCTTTTAGATGGATTTCCGCACGATAGCCGTTGAGCTGGATATTAACGATGCCCACGAACTGCCGTTTCCGCAGGTATTTTATAAGTGCGGAAAGGTTAACAAAGGTAGTATCCAGGTTTTGATGGAGCGCTTGGCAATTCATTCGATCGATCGGCCTTTTTTAAGCGTTGATGTCGGAGGTACCGGTATGCCGACAGCAAATTGATTGAACTCTGTCTGGTAAAAAATGCTAATATCGGGCGAATTCCATTGCAATCCGTTAATTTTTGGATATTATTTGCTCAAACTCGCGCAAATAAGGCATGTGTTCTCCGTAGTTTTGACCCAGACAACTCAAACTTCGAAAGGAAAATATGAGAAACCTATTTCGCAAAAAGAGCATTGCGCAGATCGAAACCGACGCGGCGACGGGGATGATGGAACACGATTTCAGTGAAATCGACATTACCGATGACGGCAGCCCCCATCTAAGAAGAACCCTCGGATTATTCGATTTGACGATGCTCGGCATTGCCGCGATTATCGGCGCCGGGATATTCGCAATGGTCGGAGAGGCCTCTCACGACGGCGGTCCGGCTGTCATTTTTCTCTTTGTTTTTGCGGCGGTTGCTTGTGGTTTTGCGGCGTTATGCTACGCGGAATTTGCTTCGCGGATCCCGATTGCAGGTTCCGCTTATACATATACCTATGCGTCGCTTGGTGAATTGATCGCCTGGATCATCGGTTGGGACCTGATCGTCGAGTATGCGATTGGTAACATCGCGGTGGCGATATCATGGAGCGATTATTTCACGGGAATGCTGCGTGGTTTCGGAATCAAGATTCCATCTTTTTTGTCGATGGACTTTCTTTCGGCCGCGCGGAAATTTGATGAGGCAAAAGAGGCGGTCGCCGGAGCTCTCAGCCAGGGTTACACGCTGGAAGCTCTGCGGGACATGAGCAGCGACAAACTCGGCGCTATTAACGATGGCCTTAACCCGCAACTCGTCGAGGCCTACCAGGCTTGGACAACGGCTCCACAGGTATTGGGCACCCCGGTCGTGCTCGATATTCCGGCACTCGCGATTACGGTGATTCTTACTTCGCTTGTTTATATCGGTATCCGGGAGACGAAGTACACCGCCAACGTGATGACCGTTCTCAAAATATGCATCATCCTGATGGTCATCGTGCTTGGTGCTTTTTATGTGGCACCGGAGAACTGGTCGCCGTTCGCACCGAATGGCGTTTCCGGAATCATGAAGGGCGTTGCCGGCGTCTTTTTCGCTTACATCGGTTTTGATGCCCTCGCGACGACCGCGGAGGAGGCCAAGGACCCGCACCGCGACCTTCCAAGGGCGATGATCATGTCGCTTGTAATCTGTACGGTCCTCTATATTGCGCTGGCGTTAGTGCTCACGGGAATGGTCAGTTATACGCTCCTCAATGTAGGTGATCCGCTGGCGTTCGTGTTTGGTCCCGAAGGCGCCGATCTTCCCTGGATCAAAGGAATAATCGCGATCAGCGCTGTAATCGCGATCGGCACTGTTTTCCTTGTCTTTCAAATCGGGCAGCCGCGTTTGTGGATGGCGATGGCGAGAGACGGTTTGCTTCCGAAAATCTTTGCTTCGATTCATCCGAAGTTTCAAACCCCCTGGTTTGCGACGATCGTAGCTGGATTCCTGGTGGCGATACCGGCCTTGTTTATGAACCTCGACGAGGTGACTGGGTTGACAAGTATCGGGACACTTTTTGCGTTCGTGCTTGTTTGCGCGGGCGTGCTCGTAAAAGACGAGGATTTCAAAGGTTCAAAGAGGTTTGTGCCCTATATCAATTCTCAGCTTATAATGCCCGTTTTGACGGCTCTTTTGCTTGGCGGGCTCTATTATTTTAACAACGATTTCTTTACCAATTTCTTTACGATTGCAGCGACGGAAGAACATTCCTGGTGGACAGCATTTCTCGAGAAGATTCCGAGGGTAATTTATGTCCTGTTGTTCGGAAGCCTTCTTTGGGGAAGTTTGACGAGAAAGCTTTCGCTTATCCCGGTGCTTGGGCTTTTATCCTGCGCTTACCTGATGAGTGAACTTGGTTTTACGAACTGGTTCAGGTTTGGAATCTGGTTACTTGTCGGTTTGATAATCTATTTCTTGTACGGCTACTCGAACAGTAATTTGAACAAAGCAAAAACCGTTTAGAATTTCTTGTGGTATTTATGGAAGGCCGCTGCCGCTCGCGCAGCGGTTTTTTTTACTCGGTGAGGATCGTTTTCAGGATTTTCTAACGCCGATCCGCGGAGAGCGCTGAAGCTGCACAGAGTTGTTTTATTGATTTTTCTCTGCGCTTTCTCAGCGTACACTGCCTTTCGGCGGTATTTCTTTGGAATTGATCTCTGGAAGGGAAAAAGAGTTCTTCTGAATCTGATCCAGTGTCCTCGCCGAACTATTTTTTGCAGCATTCGTTTTCGTTTTTCACGAGTACACAAAAACCGATGGCCGAACACACATTAACAAGAACCCTGCAGCTTGCCCTCCCGATAGACGAGACTTTCCGCTTCTTTGCCGACGCGGGTAATCTCGAACGCATTACGCCTCCGGAGTTGCATTTCAGGATTACCACTCCGCACCCGATCGAGATCTCGAAAGGCACCCTGATCGATTACAACCTCAAGTTGCGCGGCATCCCGATTACATGGAAGACCGAAATCTCGCGGTGGGACCCTCCCTATGCTTTTGTCGACCAGGCGCTGAAAAGCCCTTACAAACAATGGATCCATCTTCATACTTTTGAGGAGACCTCAAACGTCGGAACGGAAATTACCGATGAGGTTCGGTACCGCCTTCCGATAGAGCCATTTGGGGATCTTATGCACTGGTATGTTCGGAAAGAGCTGGATTATATCTTCGATTACCGGCAAAAGGCGGTGACGGAGATTCTGAGCCGATAGAATTACTCCGCGCGAAAAACACGAAAAGGACTTGGCTGAGCTGAGAAGTTTGTTCACTTACTGCTTGCCTGGTTTTCGAAAACAAACTTGGAACCTTAAACTCGGAACTAACCGGAGCGGTTGACCCAAGCGTCGAAAACCCAACCAGTTTTTCCGGCGTAGGTGGTCCTGCACCAACTCCCGGTTCTTTTCCCGATCCGTATTCTTCTTAGACAACCGGAAAGATTAATTGTTGTCCCATGCGGGATTTTGGCGATCCTTTGACCGGTCTTATGGTTCGGAAGGGTTCTCAAGGCCAGAAACCCGTCGCTTGGTGAATTAACGACAGCGGAGCCAGCGGGAATTGCAGCTGTCGGTTTTGGAGTCTTTTCGGCGGTAGGTTCTTCCTGTGCAGCAGGCGTTTCCTTTTCTTTTTCTTCTACCTTCCCCTTTAACTCTTCCAGTTCTTTTTTTAGCGACTCGACTTCGTTAGAAGGGGTCGGGGTCGCGCTGTTTGCTACCTGATCATTTTGGTGGTCAAAAGCGAAATAGTAGATGGCGACGCCTCCGACACCAACGAGGACAAGCAAAAACATCGCAGCAAGAATTCCCAGCAGAAACGCACCGACACCTCTCTTTTTTGCCGGCTCAACTGAAGTAACGGGTGCAGGAGTTTGAAAAGCAACCGTTTCCTTTGGGATTTCAATCCTCATCTCGCCACGGTCGGCAGTCGAGAATTCTTCGGTCTCTTGTTCGTCTACTTCAAGAAGTGCAACTCCGTCGGAAAGACAGAAACTCAACGTCTCATCGGAATAGGTGCTGTTACATTTTGGACATCGCTTCATTTCGCTAGCTGAATTATCCTATTCGTTAAGACATTAGGCGAAGGTCAGATCTGTTCATCGGTAAAACGTCAAGGCCATCCTCCGGTCGGTGTGTTTCTGCGTCGCTGGGGTGACTCAATCGATCTTGAAAAACCAACCCCGTTTCCGGTTTGTTCAGAAAAAAATACAAGAGACTTTATTAACTCAGCAAAAATGTCAATTTCGTTAACTTCCTCTGATCATATCCTGAGCGGCATCACGACGTACTTGTAATCATAGGGCGAATCGCCATCGAGGCACATTTGCGTTTGAGCGTTGCCATCCTTGAACTCAAAGCGGATTCTCGCATCCGAAGCGCTTTCCCTGACCTTTACCTTGTCCCCGTCGGTTTCTTTTTCGACATCCTCTACCCCGGCCTGCACCGCGCTGATGTTGTTCAAAAACTCCTGCAGATATTGGGAGTTAAATCCTATCTGGACTTCTTCGCCATCGTAATCGGCCATCAGAACTTCCTTGGCCTCGCCTTCTTCGCTACTCTGGGCGCTGACCTC
>JAOTWT010000150.1 GCA_029862725.1 Acidobacteriota bacterium
ACAGCGACGATCGTTGTCATATTGCTGCCTCCATTGAGATCTTGTTAATTTCCGAGAGCCACTTGTCCCACTCGACTAAGGCGGAATCGACCTGAAACAGGTGGCGATCTCGTTTTCTCCTGTACTTCTTCCTAAGTTCGACCGGCAGCGGTTCGAGAAGCCCGAAAGTAATATTGACCGGTTGAAAGTTCTTTGTTTCGGCATTTGCAACGTATCGACAAAGAGAACCGATTGCAGAACTCGAAGGAGCATTTATAATACTTTCATTGTGTAAGACTCGCACCGCGTTGATTCCAGCGAGCCAGCCGGTTCCGACCGACTCGACATATCCCTCGACTCCAGTTATCTGGCCGGCAAAAAAAAGATTTGGCTGTCTTTCAACCTGTAAGCCATCATTCAGTAAGCGCGGCGAGTTGATGAAGGTGTTGCGGTGGATCTGGCCGTACTGGAGTATCTCTGCTTTTTCGAGTCCCGGTATAAGCCTGAGAATGCGTTTCTGTTCGGGATAGCGCAAGTGGTTTTGAAACCCGACCAGAGACCACGCATCGGCCATCTGGTTTTCCTGCCGCAATTGAACCGCAGCCCAGGGCTCCATGCCGGTCCTCGGATCCGGGAGTCCCTTTGGCTTCATGCAGGCGTAGCGCAACGTCGCCTCTCCGCGGCGCGCCGTTTCTTCAAGAGGCAGACATGCTTCAAACCATTTTGTTTCTTCAAAGCGCTTGAGCGGAACCGATTTTGCGTTGATCAGTTCGTTGTAAAAAGTATCGTATTCCTCTTTTGTAAAAGGGCAATTTATATAGTCGTCGCCGCCGCGGCCGTAGCGCGCGGCCTTAAAAGCGATATCCATATTGATGGAATCGGCCGCGACTATCGGAGCGATGGCGTCATAGAAATAGAGCTGGTCGTCGCCTGTGAGCTTTATTATTTCTTCAGTAAGGGCGTTGCTCGTTAGAGGTCCGGTACAGATTATCGCAACCGCATCTTCAGGCAGCGTCGTCACCTCTTCCCTTACGATCTCGATCCGCGGGTGCCGCCCGATTTTTGCGGTAATGTATTTCGAGAACTCCGTGCGGTCAACGGCGAGAGCCGCACCCGCCGGTATCTTGTTGGCATCGGCAGCCTCGAGCACCAGCGATTTACCGCGCCGGAGTTCTTCCTTTAACAAATAAGGAGCTGAACCGGGCTGATCGGTCTTAAGCGAATTCGAACAGACTATCTCGGCGAGTTGATCGGTACGGTGCGCCGGCGTCTGCATAACCGGCCGCATCTCGAAGAGCCGGACGTTCGCACCGCGCTCTGCCGCCTGCCATGCGGCTTCCACTCCCGCCAGGCCGCCGCCGATTACGTTTACTTCTTTCATTGTCTTGATGATACGGGTGACGGGTGACGGGTGACAAGTGCCCCGGGACAAGGGACGAACTGGAAGGGTGGCGGGCGGCCAGTGACAGGTGAAGTGGGTAAGGGGACAAGAAACAAAATGGACCAGGGAAAAGTTCAGGCAAAAAGAAGCGCCCATCCATCGGTGAGCGCATTTTGATCAATGATATTGGTAAATAACAAATGAATTGCTTACTCAGCGCGCGTAAACACCATCTTTGAGTTCCTGATCCCGCGCGGAGTTTCTGTCTCGCTTGATACGGTCAGGGTTTTGCCGTCCTCAGATAGCGACCAGGTTTCGACCGACTTGATCGAAACGGATCCCATCGGCCCTTCAAATTCCCGCTTTTGTATCAACTTGACGGTCGCGCCGTGCATTTCCGCTTTGAGCTTCGCGCTGCCGCCCCTGCCCCCAGGTGCGATCGTCTCTTTTCCGGTAAGGTCATAGGATGCCGCCTGGCCGCCCATCGCGCCGGGTCCGCGTGCCATCCCGCGTCGACCGCCGCCAAAGCCATCGCCGTCCGATCTTTCTTCAATCTCTGCTTTTCTTTCAAAGGCAAGCTCTTTATCGGTTTGCGTTACGGTCATCTTCATCGATTCGATTCTCGATCGCTCACCAAGTTCACTTTTTTCAACTTCCAGGTTCCATATGCCCGCAAAATTAGTTACCTCTTTCTGGCCGTATGCGAATGCCGAAAAAACCAGCATTGACACAAACAGGGACATAAACTTCTTCATTCTCAATTCCCTCCGGTTCTGTTTGAACAGTCTCTAAGACGTGAGAATAGTCGTATTAGTTGAGCCAATAATGTAAAGATTTGTAAGCGGTTCGACTAAAGTGAAAAGAACCAGGAAAAGCCGGCAAGCGAAAGGATTACCGCAACGGCGAAGAGGAGCACAAGCGCGTAAACAAGACGCCACCAGCTATTCGGGCTTTGATCGGTTTCTTCAGGCATTTGCAGACCTCGCTCCGAGTATCTTCTCATAAAATGCGACGTATCGCGGAATGATCTTGTCGGCATGATAGCGCTCGACAGCAAGTTCCCGGGACCGCTTTCCAAACGCGGCCCACATCTCTCTGTCAGCCAACAATGCCAGCGCGTCTTCGCTCATCTTCTCTATGTCACCGAAATCGCTTAGAAAACCGGTTTCGCGGTCAGTTACGACCTCGGGTATGCCGCCGACCCTCGATGCGATCACCGGCACCTCGCAGGCCTGAGCTTCCAACGCGGCGAGTCCGAAGGATTCCGATTCGGAGGGCAAGAGAAACAGGTCCGCGACCGCCAGATAATCCGAAATGTTGTCTTTTTTACCCGGAAAACAGGTGTATTCCGCGACGCCGAGTTGTTCGGCGCGGTATTCGCACGCCGATTTTTCCGGTCCGTCGCCAACCATAACAAGAAGCACGTTTGGATCCTGTTCGCGAACCTTCGCCAGTATCTCGATACAATCCAGCGGGCGTTTTACCGGCCTGAAATTGGAAACGTGTACCAGCAGTTTCGAGCCGTTTCCGCCAAGTTCTTTGCGAAGCGGCGAGTCAATATTGCGTTTGTAGTGATTCGGACAAATAAAGTTCGGTATGACTTCTATATCGTCGAAATCGAAGGTCTCAATCGTCGCTTGCTTCAAGAATCTCGAGACGGCAGTCACGCCGTCCGATTCCTGGAGCGCATATTTTGTGATGGGGAGATAGCTTCGGTCGGCACCGACGAGTGTGATATCCGTACCGTGAAGGGTTGTTATCACAGGGAGATAGAATTTGCTTTTTAACGACTCGCGCGCAAGTATCGCCGAGATCGAATGCGGAATCGCATAGTGCATGTGCAGCAGATCGAGATTCTCCGCCCGCGCGACCGTTGCCAGCTTTGTCGCCAGCGCGAGGCTGTACGGCTGATGCTCAAAGAGCGGGTAGTTCATCATTTCCACTTCGTGAAAATGAACGCGTTCGTTGAGCTCAGTAAGCCGGGTCGGCAAAGAAGACGAGATGAAGTGGACGTTGTGCCCGTTTTCAGCGAGCGAGCTCCCGATTTCCGAGCCGACGATACCGCTGCCTCCATATGTCGGGTATACCGTGATTCCGATGTTCATAATTTCTTAAAGCTGCATGGTTCAGGATTCAGACTGTTAACCGGCTCTCCCGCGTCCCCTATTCTCCGCGTGGGCGAATGTAATAAACCACTCCGGCGTGGTCGTCGCTCAACAAAAAGGTGTCGTGCGAGAGTTTGAAAATATCCAGCGGCCTTCCGTTCACCGTTTTCCCGTCAAGAAAGCCCGTAATCAAATCGACCGGGTCTTTGCCCTTTCTCATAATGACGACCTTGTACCCGCGTTTCAAGGATTTATCCGTCGAACCGTGTTGTGCAATCACAAAAGCGTCGCGAATTAAAGCGTCCTTCGTTTCCGCGCCGAAGTATTCGAATCCCATCGGGGACGTATGGGCCGGAAAGCGAGCGTACGCCTTTTGCACCCTCCGGCAATTCTTACGGCCACCAATAAACCGGTCCCGGAATACTCTCGTCCTGTACTGGTAGCACTGCGGCCATCCGTAGTCGCGTCCGCGCCGGACCGCGTAAAACGTATCGTCAGGCCGATTCAGACCAAGGTGGTCAGCGCCCTGGTTTGTCGCAAATAGATGATTACCTAGCCAACGCATTCCCACCGCGTTCCGGAGACCGGTTGCAAAAATCAACTGTTCGGAACCATCAGGGTTCATTTCGATCACGGAAGCGCGAACAGGTTCCTTTTCGCGACATGCGTTACAGCTCGAACCGACCGATATATAAAGCTTGCCGTTATCTCCGAAAACAATCGTTCGGGTCAAGTGCCAGCCGCCATACTTATAACTTAAACCATACGCGGGGAACGTTGCGAGAGTTTCCGCATCTTTTGTCGGAACTTCTTCGCCGAGTATGTAGCGTCTCCGTGTAAGCTTGTCGGTTTCGGCAATATAGAGCCAGTCAATGCCGTCTTCGTCGGTAAAAAACGCGATGCTGTTCGGATTGCGAAGACCGGACATATAGGTTTTTACCGCCCCGAATTTCCCTTCTGCTTCGTCCCACTCATCGAGGACGTAGATCTTGCCCTTCGTATTGTCCGTGAGGTTAAACATGTCGGTCACGAATATTCGTCCGTCGGGCGCTCTCGAAAAAAATCGCACGCGGTTTAATCCTTCGGCAGCCGGAATTATTTCGTAGTTGGTAGGAAGGTTGAGTTTGAACCACTTTCCGTTTGCGAGCGAAATGGTTTGGGATGCGAGCTTTTGGCCGGATGTTTTAAGGGCAAAAGCAAAAAGCACTGCCACCAGGACGTAGAGGACTATTGGTCTAATCATTTGTAATGACATTTATGATTGCGAGTTAGTTTTCAGTTTTCAGTTCGCCATCGGCTACCGCCGACGGTTCTCATCAGTTTCCAATCTTCCGATTTCAGTTTCCCGTTCGCCATCGGCTACCGCCGACGGTTCACAACAGTTTTCCGCTTTCAGTTTTTCGTTTCTCAGTTCTCTGTCCCTTTGGCAATCTTGAGGGTTCTTTGCTGTAATACTCCCTATGGATATTGAAAGATTTCGTATACCTGAAAAAAAGGCTCTTGATCTAGGTGAACACCCGACCGACTTTACCGGTGATTATATCGCTAAAGAACAGGCGGAAAAAGACCTCAAGTCAAACATAAAACGACTCCGAAAACTCCAGGATGTTCTTTTTGCAGACAACAAGCATTCGCTGCTTATCATTTTTCAGGCGATGGACGCGGCGGGCAAGGACGGCGCGATCAAACACGTGATGAGCGGCGTAAACCCACAGGGGACACAGGTTTTTTCGTTCAAAAAGCCGTCCCCGGAAGAACTCGATCACGGGTATTTGTGGCGTTGCGCAAAATCGGCCCCTGAACGCGGCCGGATCGGGATATTCAACCGTTCTTATTACGAAGATGTTCTTGTCGTAAGGGTCCACCCGGTTATTTTGGAATCGAGCCCGCTCCCGACCGATATCAAAAAAGACCCCGATATCTGGCAAAAGCGTTTCGGCCAGATCAGCAATTTTGAAAAGTATTTGACCGAGAACGGTACGAAGGTAATCAAGTTCTATCTGAACGTTTCGAAAGAAGAACAGAAACGCAGGTTTATTGCGAGGATCGATACCCCGGAGAAAAACTGGAAGTTCTCGGATGCGGATGTGCGAGAGCGAAGTTTCTGGGATGAATATCAGGACGCCTACCGGGAAGCGATCGGCGCCACCTCGACGGAGGCGTCACCATGGTATGTGATGCCCGCCGATCGGAAGTGGTACACCCGACTTGCCGTTTCAGAGGTCATTTGCCAGACGCTCGAATCGATGGGTTTGGAATACCCGGCGGTAGGGGAAGATCACTTGAAGATGCTTGCGGAATCCAAAGACCAGCTGATAATTGAAGATTGAGATTGGGTGTAGAGTAACGCCATTATGCGTCATTTATTTCGGCCACCTTTTCAAATCGCAAAACCCGGGGAACCGCGCATAAAGGCGTAAACCTATACGCGTCGCTTCATAAAAACGCTGTTTGAATCCTCGATGTAACCCTCGAACGGCCCGCAGAATTCGAAGCCAAAGCGAAGATATAGCTTTTGCGCGGGGATATAGGCATCCATCGAACCCGTCTCAAGAAAAAGAGTCGTGTAGCCGCGCTTCCTCGCGACTTCGATGATGTGTTCGAGTATTTTTGCGGCAACACCCTTCCGTAGATGCGCTTCGGCGGTCCGCATGGATTTGATTTCGCCATGTCGCTCGTTTAATTCCTTTAGTGCCCCGCAACCGATGAGTTCAGTGCCGTCCCAACAGCTCCAAAACGTTATTTCTTTTGATTTCAACGACTCGAGACCGAGCGCATGCACGCTTTCCGGAGGTGAGTGTTCGTAAGCGTGTTTGAGATGGACCGTGAGGAGTTCGGCAATCTCCGGCCCTTCAAGATTGTCTTCAATGATTTTCATTGCGAAGCTTGGCGTCGTACGAATTCGCTCTTGTTTTGTGGCTTTGCCACGGCGCGGTGGGACTTTGGATCACCGCCGGGTTATCAGTTAAATTTGTAAGGCGCCGCTTTGAGCTCAGGCGCGGCCTCAAAAAACTGGATAATCACTTGCGTAAAGGCAAAGCCGCGATTCGCTGCCTCTCTCTCTCGCTCTTCCGCATTCCCTTCAGACCTCACTCAAAATAACGATCTCAGCCCTGTTTCGCGCATTGTCGAGAAAAGACTCGATGTCGCTTGCCACCCTTTCCTCGACAAGGATCTGGTTGATGCGGACCCGTACATCCTCAATGTCCGGGACGACGATGCCGGGGTTTCTCCTCTTGAAATCGGGGACAAAAACGTCGTCATAATAGACTTTTTCGGCATCCGGTGTTATGACCACAAACGAGCGAAAACGGAAGTCCAGGTATCTCTCGATGGAAATTCTCTGGCTTATCAGCCGCTGGAAATTTTCATCGTCAACCGAGGAAAAACCGACCGACTTGAGTCTCTCAACAAATTCCCGGCTTGTCGAAAACCCCGCAAGGATACGGTTGATTTCACTCTTAATGTCGTCTTCCGTCGGTTCCGCACTCGGCAGGCGTTCGGCTTCCAAAGCGATCAATCTCTGACGAATTACGAGTTGAAGCGCCCGATTCAGATCATCGGAACTCGCCGGTGTCAGCTCGACCCCGGGTGCCAATGCCAATTG
>JAOTWT010000103.1 GCA_029862725.1 Acidobacteriota bacterium
GTTTTGCGTTTCTACCTGAAGGAACATCGGTTGGAGCTTCAGGAGGGATAATCGGACTCCTCGGTTTCCTTACTGTCTACAGTTATCGCCGGCGCCAACTTCTTTCGAATGCGATGTTCAAGAACATGCTCTTTAACATCGGCTTTATTGGAGTCGTCGGGGTTTTTATCCTTCCAAACATCGATAATTACGGGCATCTCGGCGGACTTTTGGCAGGCGGGCTGTATGGTGTGTTTCAGATTCCGGACGACCTTCACGAGGATCCGAGGGAAGCGGGACCGGTTCTCGAATGGGCCGGAAGGGTATCGATTGCCGTCATAATGTTGACCGCGGCGGCGGCGACCGCAATGTTCGTTGTCTGGTACTTCGTCACCGGCGACCTGGTTCCGATATACGGGTATTGATCAAATGGCACGGCCCAGAGTTCACCAACACGTCAATCCACTGGCAAAGTACTTCCGCGAACTACCGGTTGAGTCGCTCGACTTCTCCGCGGTTTTTGCGGTACCCGATTTACCGCTACACGTAGACCTCGGATGCGGCCGCGGTCGGTTCCTGTTGGAAATGGCCACACAACTGCCGCAGTGGAATCATCTTGGGATCGAGATTCGCGAGCCGCTGGTCGAAGATGCCAACAAGAAGGCCGTGGAAGCGGATCTAAAAAACATTCACTATGTTTTTTGCAATGCCCCGCTCCATCTGGGAAAACTCCTCGATAATGCCGCTGCTAATATCGCCAAACTCGTCACGATTCAGTTTCCCGATCCCTGGTTTAAGAAAAGACACGCAAAACGGCGGATGGTTAACGAAGAATTGGTGCGTTTGGTGTCCGGGATTTTGGCGGACGACGGGCGCGTGTTTATTCAAACCGACGTGTTGGAGTTGTTTGAGGAGATGACGGAGTTGTTTATTGCGGAAGGGTTCGAAACAGAATCTTTGCGTGAGAACTTTCTCCCGGTCAGGACCGAACGTGAAATATCGGTAGAAAACCGAAGTCTGCCGGTTTACCGGGCATTGTTTTCGAAGAAGCTAAACAAAAATGGGCCGGGACAAGCCAGATAGACCGACCCGGCGACCATTCCTCAACTTCCAGAACTCAGTACTCAGTACACTAGTGTTTACCATTCAATTTCGAGTTCGTAATCGTCGGCGCCGCCGCCTTCATCAAAAACCCGTATCACGGCCGAGTAGTCGTTTTGCGCGTTAGGTTGTTCGACGATTGTCACCGTCCCGCGTCCTTGCCGCTTGTTGACCCTTACCGAACCCGGACGAGCCGCCAAATAACCCTGCATATTGAATGTAACTCCGGAAAGGCCCGTCTTCCATTCATCGATCGATTCGACGTCCTCACCCGAAATGCGGATAAGCGTCCTCGCATCAACCCGTCCCTTCCAGGTCACTTTTCCGGCTGCATAGGCCTCGACCGTATTGGCGGAGGTCCATGAGATACGCAGGCTGTAATTGTCCGTGCCTCGTCGCGGGTCGTAGATCTGGACGATACCGGTAAAATCATTACCGCGATTCGGCTGCTGAACCACTAAAACCGTACCCCTGCCATCGAGTCTGCTTACCACAAGAGTCGCGTTTCTTCGGGGAAGCGTTCCCTGCATGCTCTGGACCGTATTCGTCACGATCCCTGCTACGGACTGGGTCCGAATTTCATTACCCTTCAGTATTATATTGACCCGGTTATCGACCCTTCCCGACCAGACCGCAGTGCCCGTCGTCGTACCGCGCGGGCGGGTTGCTGGAATCCCGATTGGCCCGTCCTGCCTTGGACTGCCGCTGATGGGCGTATCGTAAGATTTTTGCCGGTTGTCATAACCGTCGAGATAACCCTTGTTGTAATACGCCTCGAACTGACGGTCATACTGTCCTTCGTAACGTGCCGGAAGCCGGCTGATATTTCTCTGGCGGTCGTCTTTTCCGTCGTCATAGCCCTGATCGTATGTATTTCTCTGCCGGTCGCTCCAGCGTGCGAAGGGCTGGATGCTAGAGTAACCGTCATCATAACCGCTTTGGTAGAACGACTCGTACTGGTTGTCGAGTTTCGAACGGTAGCGACGGAAGTCGTTTGACTGGTTTGAGCGGGCGTCACTGACGCCATCCTGATATCCCTCTTCGTAATAACCGCACTTGATTGGCGTCAACCGTGCGCGGTCACACTGCTGTGCAAAAGCCGTCTGAGATACCGCCGCAAAAACCGAAACAAAAATAATCGCAAATAGTAAGTTTTTCATAATCATATTCGTGGGGGACAATAAATTGGCGGTACCCTTCGGTCCCGCCTGTTTTGTCTATTGTGTCCGATCCGTAAACCGAATCGATTGAACAATGTTATTGAACGTCCGGTTGTAGGAAGTACTTTCCCTTTCCGGTGCGACCCCGACAAAGTAAAACATATTTCCGTTACTTAGCATTGCCGTGTAGACAAGCGCGTACTCGGTGTTGCCGGTGATCGGCGACCGCCCGGAAAGTTTGGTGGCATAAGCGGTTCTGCCATTGATCGTGAAACGATAATAATCGTTTGAGGAGCTCAGATAAGCATTACCCTGGAGTATTCCTTTTATGTAGTCCTCAGTTGCACGCTCGAGGGTGGTCTGTTGCGTTTGATACGCCCCCATCAGTGCGCCGTGCGTGATACCGTCTTTCCCATAAGCACCCTCCGGTGCAAACCAGACATCGCTTTGGCCGGGAAACTCTTTCCAGTTTTCGGGGACCCTGAAGCGAACGGCGCTCGCATTATACGAACGGGTCCTGCTTGAAGGCAGCACAACCGTACGAGCGTAGGTGCCGTTTTCCATGCCGGTCGAGGGCGTTGTGTTGCCACCGCCGCCGCTGTCGCCGCCGCCGGTGTTTCCCTTGGCACCTTTTTCAATTTCGGCCATCGTCGGAGCCTGCGGCATGCTGCTGAATTTTTCCTGTATCCTCACAAACCCTCGTGTCGATTTGATCGGGTTTGGCGAGACCCGCAGCAATTCCGCCTCGCGGTTTATCGTCGCAAACCTCTTATCCGGATCGGGGTGGCTGCTCAACCACTCCGGGGGACGACCGCCCTCGCTCTGGCCCGATATGGTCTTGAACATATTGGCCAGGTCGCGCGGATCGTAACCCGCGTCCGCCATAATCCTCGCACCAAGCAAGTCAGCCTGAGTTTCGTATTGTCTGCTGTAGCGCAGTTGGTATCCAGCGGCAAAGATCGCACCCAGTTGAGCCCCGGCTTGTCCGCCGAGTATCGCCCCGCCCAAGATAGCCCCTATGCCAAGAATCTGATTCTTAAGGCTGGTTTGCTTTGTCGCCTGTGCCGTCCCGTGCCGCAACGCCGCGTGGCTAACTTCGTGAGCTATCACACCGGCCATCTCGCCTTCGTTCTTTGCAGCCTGAATCATGCCTCGGTTTACATATAAGTAACCGGCGGGCAGCGCGAACGCGTTGATATCGCGCGCATTTACGATTTTGAACTGATACTGGAATTGCGGTTCCTGAAACTCATTAGGGATCGAAGAAACCAGGCGTCTGCCGACATCCTGTATATAATTCGTTGATTCCGAATCCCGCAGTATTGGAAATTCATTTTCAACTTTTGCCGAGTATTCCCTACCGATCTTTACGTCGTCCTCGACCTTGTATTTGTTCTTTGGCATGGAAATTTTCGTCTGGGCGGTTATCGCCAGCGGCGTAACGACCAGAATCCACGCTAAAGTCAGTACAATCAGTTGTTTTCCGATGTTTTTTCTATTCATAATATCTCCGCGGGGTAGTTCTAGAAATGGTGTTTATTAGTGCCAGTCTAAGCAATGCTACATTATTAGGCAATCTTAATGACCTTTGGAAAGCGGATTTTTGATGATCCATCCTTACAAAGTGTTCGCCGAAATCGCAGTCGTCAAAGTCTATGATTCGAATGATTCTTACGAATCCGGGTTTGGGTCTTAAGTATGTGAACCCGTCAGCGTTCTAACCGACGCATCATATGCGGCGCGCTGGGAACACCAAAAGGATCGGTAATTGGAGGCGGAATCAAGGGAATATTAGAACAATGTTAAATAAATGTTAAATGGGGTTACCGAAAACTTCCTGTCATTTTGATTTCGTTGTAGTTTAACCATTGAGTTACAACGGGTTTCCCTGACTGGCAAACCCAATGGCTCTAAAAGCAGCGGCAGATCGCCCTAATTCGGTTTAGGATGCCGATCTGGCGGCGGACAGAATGAGGAGAAAGCAGTCGATTTGATTATGAAGAATTTATTCAGCGGTCTTATGATCTTTAGTCTTTTGTCGTTGACCCTGTTCGTTGCGGGGTGCAGTCCGGAGGGTACCGGCGGTAAAGGCGGTTCGGTAAGCCTGCAAGGCGCCGGTGCGAGTTTTCCAAAGCCGATCTACGAAAAATGGATGAATGAGTACGGCAAGGTGAACAACGGTGTGAAGATCGATTATCAGTCGGTGGGTTCGGGAGCCGGTCAGAACGCGATAATAGCGGGCACAGCGGATTTTGGTGCTTCGGATGATCCGATGAAGGATGAGGATCTCAAGAAGGCCAAAGGTGACTTGTTGCATATTCCGACGGTCCTCGGAGCGGTTGTTTTAACTTATAACCTTAAAGAGGTTAAGGAGCCGCTTAAACTAACGTCCGATACTATTGCCGGGATCTTTCTTGGAGAAATCAAGAAATGGAACGATCCCAGGATCGCCGCCGAAAACCCCGGCGCAGAGCTTCCCGATACCGAGATTTCGCCGGTTTACCGTGCCGATTCGAGCGGCACGACGGCTGTCTTTACCGATTATCTCGCCAAAACCTCCGAGAAGTTCAAAGAAAAGGTCGGCACCGGCAAACAGCCCAACTGGGTGCAGGGTGTAGGGGTCGGCGCGAAGGGAAATGACGGCGTGATGGGGCAGGTTAAGAACACTCCAAACACGATCGGATATGTTGAAATCGCCTTTGCGAAGGAAAACAAACTTCCAATGGCATTGATAAAGAACAAGGCCGGTAAGTTTGTTGAACCTTCGCTCGAAAATGTCTCCGCCGCCGCGGAAGGTTCGGCCGGGAACATGCCCGAAGACCTCCGCATGAAAATTACAAACGCGGACGGCGAAACGGCTTATCCGATCGCGAGTTACACATACATACTTGCGTTCAGGGAACAGAAAGACGCCGTGAAAGGAAAGGCGCTCGCCGATTTTCTCTGGTGGGCCCTTCACGACGGTTCGGAGTTTGCGAAAGCGCTCCACTACGCTCCGCTCCCGGAAGCCGTTTTGAAGAAGGTTGAAGGCAAGATCAATTCGATTTCGTCCGGCGGCAAATCTCTTAGAGAAGGAGCCGAATAGCGAATTGTCCAAGACCGGTACAATCGGCGACAGCGTCTTTAGGACGATCCTTATCATTTTCGCGGCGACTATCATAGTTATAGTCGTCGCGATGATCGCGATGATGGTTCAAAACTCGCTTCCTACGATCAGGGAATTCGGACTCGGTTTCCTGACCGGCAGGCGCTGGCAGCCGGCATCGGATATTTTTGGAGCGTTGCCTTTTATTTACGGGACCATCGTTTCCTCAGTGATTGCGCTGGTACTCGCAGTTCCACTTTCGCTCGGAATTGCGATTTTCCTGGTCGAACAGGCACCCCAAAAAATTGCGCGCCCGATCGCGTTTATGGTCGAGTTATTGGCCGCGATCCCGTCAGTCGTCTACGGTCTCTGGGGAATATTCGTTTTAGCGCCGTTCATCAGGAGTTACCTAGGCCCGGTTTTGCAAAGCTATTTGGGATGGCTTCCTCTTTTTCAGGGCCGTTTGACGGGTATCGGTATGCTGACCGGCGGGATGATCATGGCGTTGATGGTGACGCCGATTGTGACCGCCGTTGTACGGGATGTTTTGGAAGCAGTTTCGACTACCCAACGGGAAGCTGCCCTGGCGTTGGGCGCTACAAAGTGGGAAACAACGACGATCGTGCTCGGAAATGCGGCATCCGGTATCGCGGGGGCCGTCGTGCTCGGGCTCGGGCGCGCGCTTGGCGAAACGATGGCCGTGACGATGGTGATCGGTAACTCGCCGCAGATTTCGAGCTCGCTGTTCGAACCCGCTTATACGATTGCATCGGTGCTAGCCGCCAACTTCGCGGAAGCGACGGATAAATTGTATCTGAGCGCGCTGATTGAAATGGGGCTCGTGCTTTTCTTGGTTACTTTTATCGTAAACGCATTTGCGAAATTACTGGTGATCCGTGTTGCCAGACGATCGGGGGCCCACTAGAAAAGATGTCGAACGAAGCGGTGCACAACCGTAGAAAGCTGATTAGCATGGTCATGACCACGCTTACCGCGGCATGTGCGGTCATTGCAATCGCTATCCTCACGATAATTCTTACCTATATCGGTTATAAGGGTGTGGCCGCGATAAACTGGGAATTCCTTGTCGAGACACCCAAACCAGTCGGGGAAGGAGGCGGAATCGGCAATGCGATCGTCGGTTCCGCGATCATGACGCTGCTTGCATCGTTGATTGGACTTCCAATCGGTATAGGTGCGGGCGTATATCTCGCTGAGTTTGGCGACAAGTGGTTTGGAAGCACCGTGAGGTTTGTTGCCGATACGCTTATCGGCGTTCCGTCGATAATCGTCGGTATCTTCGTATACACCCTTGTGGTGTTGCCGATGACCCGGCAGTCCGGTTTTGCCGGCAGCTTGTCGCTGGCGATCATTATGATCCCGATCGTAGCGAGGACCACCGAGGAGATGATCCGGCTAGTCCCCAAATCCATGCGCGAAGGAGCGCTGGCACTTGGAGCACCGCAGTGGCGTGTGACCTGGAACATAGTCCTGCCGGCGGCAGCTTCCGGAATTGCGACCGGCGCGATGCTTTCGATTGCAAGGATCTCGGGTGAAACGGCGCCGCTCTTGTTCACGGCGCTGAACAGCCGATTTTATAATTTCTACGTCGACCAGCCGATGTCTTCGCTGACCGTGCAGATTTATAACTTTGCGACGGGCCCTTTTGAAGTGGAGCACCAGATGGCCTGGGCCGCAACGCTGATCCTGGTGGGTCTGATTCTTGTGATCAACATTCTCGTTCGCATGTTTACGAAAAAGAAATACTGAGTTCGAAACGACGTTTATGGGCAGCAAGATACGAATAAAAAACATGGATTTCTTTTACGGGTCCAACCAAGCGCTTTTTGATATATCGCTGGAAATACCGGATCGCCAGGTAATGGCGTTTATCGGGCCGTCGGGATGCGGAAAGTCCACCTTTCTTAGAACTTTGAACCGTATGAACGACACAATCCCGATTGCTCGTCTGACGGGCACCGTTGAGATAGACGGAAAAGATATCTATGCACCGAAAACTGACGTGGTGGCCCTGCGCAGGAAGGTAGGGATGGTTTTTCAGAAGTCCAACCCGTTTCCGAAATCGATCTATGAAAATGTCGCTTACGGGATCCGAATCAACCGAATGCACAAAGATAGGGCGGATCTCGACCAAAGGGTGGAAAAAGCGATCAGGGACGCCGCGCTTTGGGATGAGGTCAAGGACCGTCTGAACACTTCTGCCTTTGGACTGTCCGGAGGGCAGCAACAAAGGCTTTGTATAGCGCGGGCGCTCGCCGTCCAGCCGGAAGTAGTTCTAATGGACGAGCCGGCATCGGCACTCGATCCGATCGCAACACAAAAGATAGAAGAACTGGTTGTCGAATTGAAGAAAAGTTATACGATCGCAATCGTGACGCACAATATGCAGCAGGCGGCACGCGTTTCGGATCGGACCGCGTTTTTTATGCTCGGGAAGCTAATCGAGGTGAATCCGACGGAAAAGATGTTTACCAACCCGGACGAGAAACTCACCGAGGACTATATTACGGGACGTTTTGGCTAAACAACGATTTTTTGGAATTTTTCACGAATCTCAAAAAATTGTTTATTATTAATTGCACTTGAAATGGAAAGAATTATTGATCAACAACTCGATATACTCCGCGACAAGCTTCTATTATTAGGAGGCACTACCGAGAATGCGCTCCGTCGTTCCATGGCTTCCCTGACCGAAAGGGATAGCGCGCTCGCTAAAAAAGTAATTGAGGAAGATCAGAATGTTAACCGGATGGAGCTTGAAATCGACCAGTTGTGTGTCGAGATAATCGCGCTTCACCAACCAGCAGCCTATGATTTGCGGTTCGTTATCTCGGTCGCGAAGATCACGCCGGTGCTCGAGAGGATTGCCGACCACGCCGCGAATATAGCCGAAGCGGCCCTCGTGCTGAACAACGAACCCAAGTCGAGCGAATACGTAGATCTGCTTTTTATGGCGGAAACTGCCGGCAAGATGTTAAAACAGGCGCTCGACGCGTTTACGTCCGAGGACTCAAAGGTTTCGCGAAAGGTTATAAAAAGAGACAAAAAGATAGACCGTG
>JAOTWT010000104.1 GCA_029862725.1 Acidobacteriota bacterium
AATTCCGGGAAGCTCGGAGATCGCCAAAAGCTTGTAAACATGATCATTGGGTCTCAGGAGCACGAGGCTTCCGTCCGCCCTGTTTACTGCGATGAGAGTGGCGATCATCTCGCCGATTCCGCTGGAATCAAGGCGTCTGACATCGGCGAGATCGAAAGTGATATCGCGAACATCCTGGTCAAGCCACTCCCGGACAGTCTGCCGGAGTTTTGTACAAGTTTCCCCAATAACAAGATCGCCGTTCAAATCAAGAACAACCGAGTTTCCCTCTTTGTTTGCCGAAATATTAAGTTCCATATGTCTCCGCTGACCGATTCATTGAACATTGACCAATTCTATTATCATTTGTCAGGGTCAAATACCCTTTACCTGCACCCTGAATCCTGAATCCTGAATCCTGAATCCTGAATTCTCTTCTTACGGTTTCACAAGCGTCCCCTCATGGATCTTCAGCCCATCTGCGGTTACGACGGCCATTTTTGGATTACCGCCGAGCTTCAAACCGGAACATCCGTAATCGCCGGCCTTGTTGATGGCGACGAACTTTTCGCCGGGGACATAATCCGAGCCGATCGCCTTATATTTGTCGATGATCATCTGGTTTGCGTCCTCACAGGCCTGTTGCGGCGAACGCCCGGCGCGCATCTGCATCACGATAAAATAAGACGCGCACGACTTGATCACATCCTCGCCGCGGCCCGTCGCGCCGGCGGCTCCCACCTCGTTGTCGACATAGAGGCCGGCACCGATGATCGGCGAATCGCCGATGCGTCCGTTTATCTTAAACGCCAGGCCGCTCGTGCTCGTAATACCCGCGATATTGCCATTCTTGTCGACGGCCAGGACGTTGGTGGTGCCGTGGTAGTGTTCGATCGATTCTCGATACGAGGCGTATTTCTCGCCGCGTCCCCCGTCTCCCGACCCGCGTCCCTGAGAAGCCGGTTTTATCAGATGATCCGGCGGGCCCCAGTCGTCACGGTCGCTTTTTCCTTCAAGCCAGCGCAGATAGACCTCCCGCGATTTGCTTGTCATCAGGTCTTCTTCCTTGAAGCCGAACTTTCGTGCAAATTCCAGTGCGCCGCGGCCGACCAGCATCACATGATCTGTTTTTTCCATCACGAGCCGCGCGACCGAGCTCGGCGTTTTAATATTTTCGAGGGAAGCGACCGAACCGGCGTTATAGGTCTTTCCGTCCATGATCGAAGAATCGAGTTGGACTATGCCATCCTCGTTGGGCAGCCCGCCATAACCGACACTCGTATCTTCCGGATCGACCTCGATGATGTTGGTTCCCTTTTCGACCGCGTCGAGTGACGCCCCGCCTTCTTCCAATATCTTGAATGCCTCGGTGACAGCCGTTTTGCCCGTTTCGTTTGTGTGATCAGTGACTATTATCGGTACGGAACCTTTTGAACGCGGCGCCGCAAGGCCGGCCTTACCCAACAAAAAAGCACCCGCGCTCGCGGCAGCGCCGGTACGAAAGAATCCTCGCCTGGAAATCCTTGTCATCTCGTTCTCCTCTTATATGAAGTTAGAAAGAGGTTATAACAGAACGGCAAAGCGGTAAATCATTTTATTGGCGAATATGTCGCGATGCATCTTGGTTTTTTCGACGCCAAGGTCGCCAAGAACGCAAAGGCCGCCAAGAAATTTGGGTTTTTTCGACAGCGCCAGGATTCGAAATTTCCCGGCAGGAACCCAAACGTCTACGGGGAAAAATCGCTTCAATAAACCTTCATCGCGATCTTTGCGTCCTTTGCGATCTTTGCGTTGAAATCAGAAAACAGCCAACGTAATCATTTGCCTATAAGAGATCCTTGATAATTGATTACTGGTTCAATTTATCTTCGGTGCCTTCAATTCCTGACCGCCCTGGTTGATCGTCATGCCAGTTACCTTTGCGTCATCGCCGACGTCAAAAGTGATCCGCGCTCCTACGGCCGCTATAAAAAACACATTTTCCGATTGTGGTGACAAAACTTGCTCCGGCTGACTCTCGGGTTTGGCCATCAGTTGGCCGTCGGCTACCCGGACCGTTATTTTGCCTATCGGTCCCGCCTCATACACGCCGGAGTATTTTTCAAGTACTGATGAATCGACCTTTACCTCGCGGCCTTCGATCTTATCGATCGCCGCTTTGGCACCCAAATTCGCCGGGTTTAGTTCAAGCGACTTTTTGTAATTGGCAACAGCATTGATCTTGTCCCCGTCCTTTAAGTAGGCTTCGCCAAGGCTGTCGTATGGATTTGAGGCCTCTGGATACATTTCGACGTTTAACTTAAAAACCTCAATCGCGTCCTTCGTTTTGCCGGAACGGATGAGTTGATATCCAAGAGTGTTGAGTTCGCCTTCGCGGAAATCGTATTTGTCGGGATTTTTCTTTTTGAACTCGCGGTACTTTGCGACCGCCGCGGCACCGCCACGATTGTTGGCGGTTACATTGAGCGCTTCAGCGATCGACATTTTCGGGTTCTCGTATGAAAGTCCGTTGAGGATGCTGACGACGCCGCTCGTGATCGCATCGTGGTAGCGGCCCTGTCCGACATTGTCGAGAATTACGATCAGGTGTTTCCCATCTACGAGCCTTGTAAACAGGCTGTTAAAACCGTTGATTCCGCCGCCGTGGGAAATTTCCTTTGCCGTCCTGTCCGTGTTTCCGATCTTCCGGTCGACGATCCGGAGTCCGTAACCGTATTCCTGAAGCCCCGGTGTAAACATCTTTTGCTTGCTCGCGGCAGACATGAGCTTATCCCCGTAAAGCGCCTGGTCCCATTTATAGAGATCCTCGACCGTCGAATACATGGATCCCGCTGCATATGGCAGCGACATGTCGAGATAAGGCGCGTTTGTAAAGCCGTTCGGGGTCTTTTGATATCCCTGCGCGCGGTTTTTGATCAACGGGTCGTGAGTGTCATAGCCGGTGTTCGTCATCCCGACCGGGCCGGTGATTCTCTCGGAGAGGTTTTCCGCGTATGACTTACCGGTCACCTTTTCGATTATCGCCCCGAGGAGAAAATAACCGGAGTTGTTGTAGTTCCACTTGGAGCCGGGTTCGAACTCGAGATCACCCATTGTGAATTTCTTGACGAATTCATCGACGGTATACGGATCCCGGCTGAACTCGCGGAAGAACTCGCCATTCGTGTAGCTCGGTATCCCCGAAGTGTGGTTGAGGAGGTGATGGATCGTCACCTTGTCGCCGGTGTCCTTACGGTAGTCGGGGAGGTATTCCGTCATCTTTGCGTCGAGCTTAACTTTTCCCTCGTCGACGAGCTGCATGATCATCGCGGCGGTAAACTGCTTCGTCACCGAACCGATCCTGAATTTTGTATCGGTCGCGATGGGGATATCCCATTCCATGTTGGCCTTGCCGTAACCCTTCTTCAATATGACCTTGCCTTTTTCGGCAACCAGCACGGCACCGTTGAATTGGCCGTATTCCTGGTATTTTCTGACCAATTCGTCGATGGTTTTGGCATGGTCCTGGGCAATTGCGGACGATGCGGTCGCGAGCGTAATTAAAAGTAGAAAAAGGGATCTCTTGAGTCTCATTATTTGTTCTCCGCTGATTTGGTGTTATTGGGTATTACGCCTACAACGAAGAAAGGTTCGAATAGATTTTTAACACGGATTAAGGGAATGAAAGGGCAAAAAGACCGACTGCTCGCGGACGGGTGCTCGTGTTGCACAGTTGCAACCTCAACATTCTCAAAAATTTAACTTCTAATTTTTTGCAGCTGCCGCTTTGTTTGTTGCGTTGAGCGAATTCCAGGTCGTTCTGACCTTCTCAAAAAGTTCTTTTTCGGGCGATCCGACGACTTTGAGCTCCTCGAGTTTATACCGCAATAAATAAACCAGAAGAGCATAGCAAACGGTCACTTCGCCGCACCTGATCAAGTTGTCGAGGTTCTTGTTGTCCGTTTCCAGAAACCATAGGTTTGTACCGTAATTCCTGGCTTCTTTTGTAACCGCGAGCAATTCTGCGGACGGGATCAATTCCTGATACTCCAAAAACCGCTGCCAATCCTTTTCCTTGTAAAGCCTCTCGCTCGGGACCTCGGTCTCGAGTCCGTAGATCAACGCAAAAAAGGACATCGGACCGGTCTTCGTGCTTTTCTTGACCAGATCCTGTTCGAGTCCGCGGATCCGCTTCATAAATACCGACGAGGCCATCACGACAAGCGAATCGACCCTTGAGAAGATGAGCTCGAACACCTCGGAGACCTTAAGCTGCTGGATCGCGGGCCAGACGGCAAGTTCCATGGTTTTTTCCACTTTTGCGAGTAATTCCGAGGCCTTGGTCTTTACACCGAGTATCAAAACAAAGACTGCGATCGAAAAAAACAGGGGAACGATGTTGAGCAGGATCAGGTCGACCGGCGATTCTTTCAGCACGTCCCAGCGGAAGATCATGTTGACGATAAAGGCAATGCTCGAGGCGAAGGCGAGAAACATCACGACGAGCAGAAAGATATAAACCTGGATCACCGTAAAGAATCCGCTCTGCTCTGCGACCGGGTCGTCGAGCAGGTTGTCCGAGGGGTTGTCGACATCGGATATCACAAAGAGGTCAAAATCGATGTCCGTCTTGCGGCGGACGATGTTTTTGCTGCTGTCGATCCCCTGGTTGTCGTAGACACCGCCGTCCATCAAAGGCACTTCTTTGTCGAACTTCGCGCCGAGCTCTTTTTTGACCATTGCGAGATCGAACGTGCTTTCCCACACAAAATCGGAGGGGAAACGCATCGGTTCGAATCCGGAAGGGAAGCATGACGAGGCCGCGACGATATCGGCGACCCTAACGGCGTCATTCGTACCAGATTTCCCGGGCACACGGAGGGCGTTGTTGCCGCTGCCGACGTCGTCGGAGATCGACGACTGGAAACGAAACGCATTGCCGACGCGGAATTCGGTGGTGTTAAAGGCAATTTCGGGCAGATCGTTTCGTTTCGCGAGAATCTCGCGGAACCTCATGTTGCCGAAATAGTCCTCGTCATAGACATTTGCGGCGGAGCGTATAAGGCTCGCGTCGACCGCAATTCCATTGACGGTCCTCGTTTCCTTGAGCTTTTGCAGCGCCTTCTCGACGACATTCGTGTTGCGCAGGAAGGTGCGAAAACCCTCGACAAACTTCTCGAACGGCGTCCCGTCGACAAGCGATTTTATATACGCGGCGCCGACTATCGTTCCGCCGGAGATCGTCGAGAGCCCACGAATGCATTGCCGCAGACCGAGTTCGTTGAACATCTTTAAAAGACCGAGGTGAAATGCGGCGGCACGGTATCCGCCGCCCGAGAATGCGAGCATGATCGCTTTAAAGGGACTGTCTTCGTTAGGCATGGAACCCTCCCGCTTTTGAATGCGGTTTTCAGGAAATATGTTACCAACGGCTGGCGTGGGCTGTGTGTCGCTAAATATATGCCCGTGGGGGTGTGGAGTCAATATTTTTGTGTTGTAGAGATGAGTCTTTGCTTTGTTCTTTGGGAGAAGTACTGCCTATTCAAGGCAGATCAAAAAGCTTAAGGGAAGGTCAGAAGATAAATATTGACCTCTTCCTTTTTTTGGTTTAAAGTATCCAAACTATCTACAAAGTGTCCGTAATTGTCCAGAGGCCATTATGCGAGAAGAAAAACTGCTTGAGTATCTAAAAACAAGGGACGGGTCGCCGACGCAGGGTGAGATGAAGAAGGCGATCGGCACGAAGTCGAACGCGATCCTTTATCAAACGCTCGACCGGCTCGAAGAGGCGGGCTACATACGGCGGGATAAGGGGAAATGGCGGGGCGTCCAGTTAGTTTCAGGTTCCAAGTTTCAAGTTTCAAGTTCGGGTAAACAAACTTGGAACCTGGAACATGAAATCTGGAACTCCACTCAGTCGCAAGACGAGTGGCTGAACATCCCTCTCCTGGGAATCGTCGCGGCCGGGCATCCGATCGAGGCGGTGCTTGTGCCGGAGCAGATGTCGGTGCCGGCGTCGATGATCCGCCCCGGTGCGGATTACTTCGCCCTCGAGGTGCGCGGGGATTCGATGATCGACGAGAACATCCTCGACGGCGACAAGATCGCGCTGCGGCAGGCGAACACGGCGAACAACGGCGATATCGTCGCGGCGCTGGTCGACGGCGAGAACGCGACGGTGAAAACATTCAAACGGGCGGGGAAAAAGGTGCAGCTGATACCGGCGAACAGGGAGTTCGAAACACTCGAACTCGACGCCGATAGGGTGACGATCCAGGGAGTGCTCGTCGGGCTTGTGAGGAAATATGGGAATTGAAGGGGAGCATTTTTACCGCAGAGGGCGCGGAGATCGCAGAGGGTTTTAAGGGCTTAAATCAAATGGCTCTTGACAACGGAAGTTTTAGCCGCGGGTTAACGCGGATGACACGGATATGAAGAAGAAAAAGGTAAAGAAATAGAAAGACTCACTAAGAGCATTAAAAGGAATTTTGGTTTTGTCTTCTGTCTACTTAATTCTTCCTTAGTGCTCTTAGTGTCCTTAGTGGATTTCTTGGTTTTATTCGCGAGTTTGTTGTCTCTTTGATTTTTCAACGCAAAGGACGCTAAGGGCGCAAAGGACGCTAGGAAAAAATCCATTACGGCGATGTCCGACGTTGAGCGGTTGGGTCATTGAGTGACACTTTCCAACGTCAAATAGAAGAAAAACAGAAACGATCTTTGCGATCTTCGCGGTCTTTGCGTCCTTTGCGTTGAAAAAACCAAAAACGCTCCGCAGCATACTCGCCGAAATAGAACCTCTGCGTTCCCGGCGTTCTCTGCGGTTAAATTTTCTTCACACTTAGTTTTTTTACGGAGATGATTAGTGAAGGTGTCGTTAAGCTCAGTGAGTTTGCGGAATTACAAAAACAGGAAAGGGTCCCGACCGGTGTCGCACCCTTTGACGAACTGACCGGCGGTCTGGTCAGAGGCGGGATTTGTGAGTTCTTTGGAAAAAAGGGGAGCGGGAAACGAAGCGTCGTCTTTGCGATTCTGACGAACATGACGCGCGAGAACAAGATCTGCGCGGTCGTGGACACTTCGAACAGTTTTGACCCGGTTTCGGCCGCAGGCTGCGGAATGCATCTCGGCAAGGTGCTCTGGATCAAATGCGATGACGATCCGCAGAAGGCCGTTTTGGCGACCGACTACCTGATCCAGTCGCGCTTGTTTGGCGCGGTCTGGCTGGACATGAGCCTTTGCGAAAAGGATTTCCTGGACCGGATGCCGAACTCTTACTGGTTCCGGTTCAAGGTCGGTTTGAAGGACTCGGCCTCCGCGCTTTTGGTGACGCTCGAGGAGGCGCGTATGCGTTCGGCGACCCAGCAGTCGGTGTTTGTATCGAAGGAGAAAAACGGCTGGGAAGGCGAGTCGTGTTTCCGTGTGATGCGGGAGGGGGAGATCTCTTTAGAGGTGATCAGGGGGCGCAAGGGCAATTCAGCGCTCAGGGTTCAGGGTTCAGGGTTTTGATGCCGGGGTTTTTACCGTAGAGAACGCGGAGGACGCAGAGATGTTTTTTTACTCGTGTATTCCGCGTTGTCTCTTTTGTTTTTCTTAACGCAAAGGACGCAAGAATCATTGTCATTTATCAGGGAGCATTTATCGGCGAATGATTACGTTGGCTTTTTCTTTTTCAACGCATGTTTTTCTTAACGCGAAGGACGCAAGAATCATTGTCATTTATCAGGGATCATTTATCGGCGAATGATTACGTTGGCTTTTTCTTTTTCAACACAAAGGTCGCAAAGAACGCTAAGGACGCCAAGAAAACATTTGGACTTTGCGGTTATCCACGTTGAGACTTGGTGCCTAAAAACCAAGAGCGCAACACGGGAAATCGCCAAATACATTTCTTTCTTAGCGTTCTTTGCGTCCTTCGCGTTAAAAACCCAAAGAGGCATGCCGAATTAGAAGCTCTTTGTCTCTGCGGTTAAATTTTTCTTAGTGAGCTTCGTGTCCTTAGTGGATGTTATGCAGTATTTTGTAGCGATTAAATCAAAGAAGAACAGCTCCGGGGCGCTTGAGGCGGCGCGGCGTTACTCTCCAAATATTGAGATCGTCGATGAAAATACCCTCGTGTTTGACCTGACCGGAAGCAAGGCCAGGGAAGCGCCGCGGATAGCGGCGGAGCTGCGGGAGAAGTTTGAAGCGGTCTCGGTTTCGAAGAACCTCGCAGCGGCACTCTTGCTTGCGACTTGGTCGCGGGAAGGGTTCAAAGTTCAAGGTTCAAAGTTCAAAGTGCCGGAAGAAGATAGCCCACGAAACACGCGAAAAACACGAAATGGGAAAGAGTATGTGCGAGAGAGCGGGAGTTCGAGTGAACAAATCAGTACCGCTTGCGTTAGCGAGCGGCCGTCAGAACCGCCCGCGGTAGCG